>NZ_QSRV01000008.1:21576-44070 GCF_003437235.1 Collinsella sp. TF07-1 | reverse complement strand
AAGCCACACGCTAACAGCTTTAAGGAGTCAAAGCTGGTTTAGCCAAAGAAGCGCTTGATCTCGATCTCGGCGTTCTCCAGGCAGTCGGAGCCGTGAATCACGTTGGCGTTGACATCGACGGCGAAGTCGCCGCGGATGGTGCCAGGAGCAGCATCAAGCGGGTTGGTGGCGCCCATAAGGGTGCGCATCTTGGAGACAGCGGAAAGACCGGAAACAACCATCTTGACGACCGGACCGCTCGTCATAAAGTCGCAGAGACCGCCAAAGAAGGGCTTGTCGGCCAGATGGGCGTAGTGCTCCTCGACGGTAGCGCGCTCGAGCGTGGTCATCTCCATGCGCTCGATGACAAGGCCGCTGCGCTCAATACGAGCAACGATCTCGCCGATCTTGTGGTCGCGCACGGCGTCGGGCTTAATCATGATGAAGGTCTTCTCGATAGCCATAAGGTAGCCTTTCAAGTAGGTTCGCGCGTGCCCAAGTCCCATTCCGGCACCCGCCTGGACTGCATCGTAACAGAGTTTTAGCTGCAGTTAAACAAAAAGCTGTTTATTGAAACGCTGCAATTTATTAAAGCGCTCCATATGTGTCACTTCTGTTTCGAAGCCCGATTAGAGTACCATCCGACCGCTCATCAACCACATCGAACAGAGCGGGCGGTCGGTTGCCACCCGCGAACGTACCCCCTTCACAACCTGCGCAAATGTCCTACAAAAGTTTTCGACAAGCTCCTTCCTTCTCTATAACAAAACGGGCGCCCACCGTAGCAGGCACCCGTAAAGGCAAGATATGATGAACGCACCAGACAGACGCATCCAATAAGCTAATTAGCTCCGTGACCCATCTCGACAACCTTGGTTAGCGATCCAAACACGCCTTCGTCGGCCACGAGCTGCGCCTCGGCACGCTGCAGCTGCACGGCAACGGCGGCAGGGGCGGTACCGCCCTCGGTCGTGCGTGCGGCGACAATCGACGGGATGTCGAGCGCCTCGGTAATGTCGCGCTCAAAGAGCGGGCTTGCCTCCTGGAACACCTCAAACGGCAGGTCCTCAAGATTGCAGCCGTGCTTCTCACACATCAGGACCAGATGGCCCACCACGGCATGTGCCTCACGGAACGGCAGACCACGCTTAGCCAGGTAATCGGCAACATCGGTGGCGGCAAGATGCCCCACGCCGCACTCGCGCGCCATGGCATCCTCGTTGACGGTCCAGGTCGAAATCATTCCGGCCATAACGGACAGGCACTGCATGAGCGTGTGAGCGGTATCGAGCGCGCCCTCCTTGTCCTCCTGCAAGTCCTTGTTATAAGCGAGCGGCAGGCCCTTCATGGTTACCAGCAGCTGCACCAGGTTGCCGTACACGCGACCGCTCTTACCGCGGATAAGCTCGGCAAAGTCGGGATTCTTCTTCTGCGGCATGATAGACGAGCCGGTGGAGTAGGAGTCTGAAAGCGTGATAAAGCCAAATTCGGAGCTCGACCACAGCACGATCTCCTCGGAAAGACGCGACAGGTGCATCGCCATGACGGATCCGGCGTAATGCAGATCGAGCAGGAAATCACGGTCGGAAACCGCATCGAGCGAGTTGGGAATCACGCCCGCAAAGCCAAGTTCGGCAGCCGTCATCTGGCGATCGAGCGGATAGCTCGTACCGGCAAGCGCGGCAGCACCCAGCGGGCAGTTGTCGGCGGCATCAAAGGCGGCCTTCAGACGTGTAAAGTCGCGCGCGAACATCCAGGAATACGCCAGCAGATGATGTGACAGCAGCACGGGCTGAGCATGCTGCATGTGCGTGTAACCCGGCAGAATCACCTTGTCGTACTTCTTGGCCGCATCCACCAGCACGTGGCGCAACTGCAGGTTGGCCTCCATGAGCTCCTTGGCCAACGCCTTGACGCCCAGGCGCGTATCGGTCGCCACCTGGTCGTTGCGCGAACGTCCGGTATGCAAGCGCTTGCCGGCCTCGCCGATGCGACGCGTCAGCTCGCTCTCGATGGACATATGGATGTCCTCGTCGTTGATATCGAAGGTGAAGTTGCCGGCATCGATATCCTGTTCGATTCCGGTCAGGCCCTCGGCAATCGCCTGCTCATCCTCGGCACTGATGATGCCCTGGGCCGCCAGCATCTTGGCATGCGCCTTAGAACCGGCGATATCCTGCTTATAGAGATGTTTGTCGACCGGCAGCGACGCGCCAAACTCCTGCGTGACCTCGGCCACTCCCGCCTCAAAACGACCGCCCCAAAGAGCCATGGAACCGTCCCCTTTCTCCAAATACCAAAACAAGCGCCCAAAGCAATGCGCCATGTCGCTAAAGCGATTTTTCAACCGCTAGTTTTACACAATCCCCACCGTGCGCGGGACCATGTTGCTAATTTGCAAAGAAGTGACGCACCAGGCACTTGGCGCCCAACGTCTCCCTCCGGATGTTGCCTTGCGAACCATCGATCCAGGCCTTTAGGCTCATAGGAACGTCCTCGACCTTTGCAGCATCGAACTCGGGCGCGAGGGCAAGTAAGGCATGCGCGATAGCGTTGAACATAATGGATGCTCCTCATATATATAGGCACAGAGCCGCCAAATTGATAGAAGGAGCCCCGCCGGACAACCCCGGCGGGGCTCGGACTCAGCCGCAGGCGCGGCGTCATATATGCGGGCGGAACGTAGGGGCCACCGATGTTAAGAAGTGTCAGCAAGCATAACGAAAGGTAGGGACCCCGTGCGCCCGTTTTGTATCACGCGGATGGGCCGCGCGGATACCAAGGAAAGGAGGCGTTAGGCCTGGGCGGCAGCGGAGCTGGGACCCTGGACCTTTGCCCACGTCTTGAGCGACAGCGTATCGATCTCGATAAAGCCGGCGCTGGCCTTCTCGTCAAACGTGGTGTCGCGGTCGTAGGTAGCCAGACCGTAGTCATACAGGCTAAACGGGCTCTTGCGACCGACGACATGGCAGTTGCCCTTAAAGAACTTCAGACGGACGGTACCGGTCACGAACTTCTGGGTATCGGCCATAAAGGCATCGAGCGCGTTCTTGAGCGGGCTGTACCACTGGCCGTTGTACACGGCGGTGGCCCAATCCTGCTCGAGCTTGATCTTGGTCTTGAGCAGGTCGCCCTCGACGCAAATGTCCTCAAGTGCCTTGTGGGCGGTGATGAGCGTCAGGGCGCCGGGAACCTCATAGCACTCACGGCTCTTGAGGCCCACCAGACGATCCTCGACCAGGTCGAGACGGCCAAAGCCGTTGTCACCAGAGATCTTGTTGAGGGCGATGACGATCTCGGAGAGCTTCATCTTCTTGCCGTCGACGGCGACGGGCTTGCCGGCCTCAAACTCAATCTCGGTATACGTCGGGGTGTCGGGCGCGTCCTCGGGGTTCTTGGTCATAACCCAGGCGTCATCGAGCGGCTCGTTCCAGGGATCCTCCAGGTGACCGCACTCAATGGCGCGACCCCACAGGTTGTCGTCGATGGAGTAGGGGTTGTCGTTGGCACCCTCGGGAACCGGCACGTTGTGGGCATGTGCGTAGGCGACCTCGTCGGGACGGCACTTCAGGTCCCACTCGCGAACCGGGGCGATAACCTTGAGCTCGGGGTCGAGGGCCTTGACGGCAGCCTCAAAACGAACCTGGTCGTTACCCTTGCCGGTGCAGCCGTGAGCGACGTAGGTCGCGCCAAACTCGTGAGCGACCTCGACAAGCTTCTTGGCGAGCAACGGGCGGGACAGGGCGGAGAGCAGCGGATACTTGTTCTCGTACATAGAGTTTGCGGCGATAGCCTTAGTCAGGAACTCATCGGAGAACTCGTCGCGCAGATCGAGCACCTGGCAATCCAGAACGCCCAGGTCGAGGGCCTTCTGCTTCTTGGCGTCCAGACCGGTCTCCTCCTGGCCCACGTTGCCGCAGACACAAACAACATCGAGATTCTTCTCGTCCTGGAGCCACTTGACACATACGGATGTATCAAGACCACCGGAATATGCGAGAACGACTTTTTCCTTGCTCATGGCTGTTTCCTTTCGCCCTTGGTAGCTAGTTAGAACATCGGTCAGTTGCAAGTCATTTCGAGGTCAAAAACCGTGCAATATCAGGTTAAATAGCAAAAAGCAGCACAACATGCCCTAGAAACATGCAGCAATGTCGTGCTAAAACCCAACGACCTCAAAATGACTCTGTTGAGGCAATTCGCCCCATACGGACAGAGACGATTGTTATCGTCGTCGGGAAATTGCGCGCTGGCGTCGGATGGCATTGTCTGCAGTAGTGATGATCTTTACGAACTGCATCTGCCTCTCCTTTCACCTATCGCCGGGCGCAATTCTAATATCGTAAACGGTACCTTTTCTTCGGTAAGCGGTTGTATTTCCGTCTCCGTTTTCGATGGTCGCTATATTACGCTAAAGTGCCCGCAGCGCAAGCGACAAATTCAAATTTCTGAAAAGTTTTTTCATTACTTTGTGAAGCGTGGTGCAAATACGCTCCGTTCCTGCGACAATACGCTCAGTTACTGGTTGATGGTTATAACGTCTGAAACAATTTCGAAACGAAAGGCGCGCTTTTATGCAAACTTACGAATCGGACACCAATATCGGAAGCATTAAGATTCTCGCCGTCGACATGGACAAGACGCTGCTCACCGACAAGCGCGTGTTGCCGCAGGGTCTTGATGAGCGCCTGGACAAGCTCGCCGACGCAGGCATTGTATTCTGCCCCGCCAGCGGACGCCCCGCCCCCAAACTCGAGGAAATGTTCGAGAGCATTAAGAACCGACTTGCTTTTTGTCCCGACAACGGAGCCTGCGTCATCTATCGCGGCAGCTATATCTATAAGAGCAACATCGATGTGGCGCTGTATCAGCAGGTGCTCGCCCGTGCCTCGGAGGACCCGCGTGCCGTTCCCGTCTTGTGCTGCTACGACGAGTTCTATGTGCTCGCCCGCGACCATCAGTACCACGACGAGATCAGCGTGTACTACAACACGATCAACTACGTCGATAGCTTTGAGGGCCTTGATATCGAGTCCAACAAGATTTCGATCTTCTTCCCCGCCTACGATGCCGAGCCCGCGTTTCGCGAGAACTACAGCCCCGAGTTCTCGGACAAGCTCTACGTCACCAACGCCGGGCGCGAGTGGATAGACTTTATGAACCTGGGCGTCGACAAGGGGTCGGGCGTCGCGCACCTGTGCGAGCAGCTGGGCATTGATATCGCTGATGCCGCCGCCGTGGGCGATACGTACAACGACATCCCCATGCTGGAGCGCGTCGGGCATAGCTTTATCGTGGACAATGCCGAGGAGCACATGAACGCGCATGCCAAATGGCGCATTCCGAGCAACAACGACGGGGGCGTACTGACGCTCATCGACGCCATCTTGGCGGCTCGTTAACGGGGCTCGTCGGACCCGGCCGGGCGCCAAGATGGCGTCTTGAGTGTCTAGATACTTAGCTGAAATGATTTGAGCAGAGGGGAGCTCCTTGTTGGGAGGGGCTCCCCTCTGTTTTGGTTACTGTGGGACAAATTAATCAGTAGTGTTTGTCCCAAATCTTAAGTATGTGGGGGCTTGCGTCTTGGGCGAGCTTGCCTTACGGAGTGCTTCCCTATTTCGCGTCGGCCCAGGTTATGCCGGTGCTGGCTTCGGCGATCAACGGTACGCGGAGGTCTACGACGTGTTCCATGACGTCGCGGACCATGGTGGTTAGGCGCTCGACTTCGTTGACGGGGCACTCAAAGTCCAGTTCGTCGTGTACCTGCAAGATCATGTGGGCGGCAAAACCCTCTTCTTCCAGGCGGCGGCTTACGCGGGCCATGGCGATCTTGATGATGTCGGCGGCGGTGCCCTGCATGGGGTGGTTCATGGCCGTGCGCTCACCAAAGCCGCGGAGCTGTGGGTTTTTGGCCTTGAGCTCGGGAATATGGCGTCTGCGGCCATACATGGTCTCGGCATAGCCCGTCTGCTTGGCTCGCGCCACCACATTGTCGAGGAACGTGCGCACGCCCGGGTAGGCCTCGTAGTAGCGATCGATCATATCGCGCGCCTCGGCCATCGAGATGTGCAGCGACTGCGACAGACCATAGGCCTGCTGACCGTACACGATGCCAAAGTTCACGGCCTTGGCGCGGCTACGCAGGTCGGGTGTCACCTCGGACACCGGCACGCCAAATACGCGCGCGGCCGTCTCGGCATGGAAGTCCTCGCCCTCGTTGAAGGCGCGCACCAGGTGCTCGTCACCCGAAAGATGCGCGAGCAGGCGCAGCTCGATCTGCGAGTAGTCCACCGCCAAAAAGACGCTGCCCTCGCCCGCCGAGAACGCCGTCTTGACGGTACGCCCCAGCTCCGAGCGCGTCGGAATGTTTTGCAGATTGGGGTCGCTCGAAGACAAACGCCCCGTCGCGGTGATGGTCTGGTTGTACGTGGTGTGCACACGCCCGTCACCACGGCGCAGCGGGCCCAGCGTGTCCAGATAGGTCGACTTAATCTTGGACTTCTCACGCCAGTCCAAAATCAGGCGCACGATCTCGTGGTCGCGGGCAAGGTCGCTCAGCACCTTGGCGTTGGTCGAATAGTAGCCGCGCTTGGTCTTTTTGAGGCCCTTGGTCGGAAGTCCCATAACATCAAACAGCACGTGCGAGAGTTGCATGGGGCTGCCGATGTTAAAGGTCTCGTCGCCGGCTAGGTCGCGAATGCTGCGCTCGACATCGGCAATCTGGGTCGCCAGGCCCTCGGACAGACTGTGCAGGCGGTCGGGGTCCACGAGCATGCCCGCGCGCTCCATCTTGGCAAGCACCGGCACGAGCGGCATCTCGATCCCATCGAACACGTTGGCGGCGTTCTCGCGGGCCATGCGGTCACGCAGCGGTGCAACCAGCGCCAGCGTCAAGGCCGCCGTGCGAGCGGCGGGCGCAGGAGCGTCCTCGCCAGTACCCTCTGCGCCGCGCGCCGCAGGCAGCGCCATCTGCAGATACGTATCGGCCAGATACACCTCGTCAAACTCGGAGCGGTCGGAATCCAACAGGTAGGCGGCAACAACGGTATCGAAGATGCGCGTGGAATCGACTGCCAGCGGATCCATGAGCTCGAGCTCAGAAGAATCGATGGGCGAAAGCTCATGCAGAAGCGCCTTCATATCCGGGCTCGCCACACGGCCTTCCATAAACAGACGCGCGAGCACGCCGGCAATCACGCCGTGGGCGAAGTTGAAGCCCTCAACCTCAGCCGCCGCACCGCTGTCGCCCTCCTCGAGCGCAAACAGGCCCTTGGACGTCGCCAACCACAGCGTGCGCGTCAGCCCAAAGAGCGCGCCCTCTTCCTTGTCATCGTCCACCACGGCGGCGACCCACTCGCCGGCATCAATCACGCGGGAGACCTCAGCCGCAACGGCACCAAGCGCGCCAGCATCGCCGGCGGCTGCGCGCAAAACGGCGGGAATCTCAAACGTGCTGGCAGCTGCCCCGCCCTCGCCGCCGATCAGCGCCAAGAAACGGTTCTGTATGGCGGTGATACCAAGCGTGCCCAGCGCCGCGGAAACCTCATCGGCGGAAAACGCCGGGAAGGACGTCGCCTCAAAATCGAGCTCAACGGGTGCATCGGTGCGGATGGTCGCCACCTTACGGCTCAGCAGCGCGTCGTCGATGTGTGCGCGCAGGTTTTCTCCCATCTTGCCCTTGACCTCGTCAGCATGCGCGATGACCTCGTCAAGGCTGCCGTACTGCGCGATGAGCGCACTCGCCTTTTTGGGGCCGATGCCCGGTACGCCGGGAATGTTGTCCGACGTATCGCCCTTCAGACCGTAAAAATCGGGCACGAGCGCCGGCGTGATGCCGTGATACAGGTCGTCCACGCTCTCGGGCGTCATGATCGCCACGTCGGACAGGCCCTTGCGAGTCGAGACCACGTTGACGTGCTCGGTCACGAGCTGATACATGTCGCGGTCGCCGGTCACCAGCAGCATGTCGCAGCCGGCCTCCTCGCCCAGGCGCGCCATGGTTCCCAGGATATCGTCGCCTTCCCAGCCCTCGGACTGCAAAATGGGCACGTTGAGCGCGGCGAGCAGCTCCTTGATCATGGGGAACTGCGCGTGCAGGTCGGGGTCCATGGGCGGGCGCTGCGCCTTGTACTGCGGCAGCATCTCCATACGCACGCGCGGCTTGCCCTTGTCAAACGCCACGACAACGCCGTCGGGATTAAAGGCATCGATCATCTTGAGGAACATGTTCAGAAAACCAAAGATCGCGTTGGTGGGGCGACCGTCCGGCGCGTTCATGGTCGGCGGCACGGCGTGGAAGGCGCGATGCATGAGCGAGTTGCCGTCGATGACGGCAAAGGTACGGCGCTTTTCAGACATATTGAATACCTCGCTTTGGGCTGGGCACGGTTTGCTCACACCAGTTTACACGCTCCCCGCCCCGCGGCCACCGCACATCAGGCTTCCCTGCCGCCGCGGGCCCGCGCGTGATACGATGGCTCACGGTACATCAACCAGCACGATCGATCCGAAAGGAGCCTGCGTCATGGAGCGTCCCAGCGCATGGAAAAAGTACACGCCACAGCAGATCGAGGAGCTCGAGGAGCTTTGCCGCGGCTATAAGCAGTTTTTGAGTGAGAACAAGACCGAGCGCCTGTGCGTCAAGGCCGGTATCAAGATGGCCGAGGAGGCGGGCTACGTCAATCTGGAGACCGTGATCGCCGAGGGCCGCGCGCTCAAGGCCGGCGACAAGGTGTACGCCGCCAACCACGGCAAGGACCTCATGCTCGTCAACCTGGGCACCGCCCCGCTCGAGCAGGGCTTTAACATCCTGGGCGCCCACGTGGACTCGCCGCGCCTGGACCTCAAGCAGAACCCCGCCTTCGAGGCCGGCGACATGGCTTATCTCGACACGCACTACTATGGCGGCGTCAAGAGCTACCACTGGGTCGCTTCCCCGCTCGCACTCGTGGGCGTCATCTGCAAAAAGGACGGCACCACCGTCGACATCAACATCGGCGACAAGGCCGACGACCCGGTCTTTACCATCTCCGACCTGCTGATCCACCTCTCGAGTGAGCAGATGGCCAAGCCCGCCAAGGACGCCGTCGACGCCGAGATCCTCGACGTGATCGTGGGCGGCCGCCCCGTCAAGTTTGACGAGGACGACAAGGACGCTCCCAAGGAGCCCGTCAAGCAGATGTTCCTGGATATCCTCAAGGAGCAGTACGACGTCGAGGAGGAGGACTTCCTCTCCGCCGAGATCGAGGTCGTGCCCTCCGGCCCCGCCCGTGACATGGGCCTCGACCGCTCCATGATCTTGGGCTATGGCCACGACGACCGTGTCTGCGCCTATCCGTCCATGCTCGCCCAGATCAACGTCGCCAACGTGGAGCGCACGAGCATCACACTCATCGTCGACAAGGAGGAGATCGGTTCCGTGGGTGCCACCGGCATGACGAGCCGCTTCTTCGAGAACACCGTCGCCGAGATCATGACGCTCGCCGGCGAGGATAGCCCGCTGGCCCTGCGCCGCGCGCTCGCCCGCAGCCGCATGCTCTCCTCTGACGTGTCCGCCGGCTTCGACCCGGGCTACGCCGGCAAGTTCGAAACCAAGAACGCAGCCTTTATGGGTCGCGGCCTGTGCTTTAACAAGTACACGGGCAGCCGCGGCAAGGGCGGCTCTAACGACGCCGACGCCGAGTATGTGGCCCTCATCCGCGACATCATGGACGAGGCCGGCGTGGACTTCCAGACCTGCGAGCTCGGTCGCGTCAACGCGGGCGGCGGCGGCACCATCGCATACATCATGGCTAAGTACGGCATGAACGTCATCGACTCTGGCGTTGCCGTCCTGTCCATGCACGCCCTGTGGGAGGTCGCCAACAAGGCCGATATCTACGAGGCCTATCGCGGCTACAAGGCCTTCATCGAGCGCGCGTAACCAACCCTTCATCAGTTGCGGTGAAATACAGACTAACCTGGCCCATAAACGGCCAAAACAGACCGTATTCCACCGCAACTTCCTTTTTGGCAGAGGAGAGTCCATGCTGCAGGTCGTCATTTCGCCCGCCAAGCAGATGCGCGCGGCCCAAGATGCTTTTGAAGTCCTGGGCATCCCACCCTTTGCGCGCGAGACGGCTCGCCTCCACCGCGCACTGCTAGATATCGAGCGGAATGAAGGCAGCGGCGGCCTGCAGGCGCTATGGAACGTGAGTGACAAACTGCTGGGGCCTTGCCTCAACACCCTGCATGAGTTCGGGCCCATCCTGAAAAACGGCGATCTCGACAATCCCGCACTCGCCTGTCACCTCTCCCCTGCCGTCATGTCCTACCACGGCATTCAATACCAGAGCATGGCGCCCGAGGTGATGGATTCCGCGCAGCTCGCATGGCTGCAAAGCCACCTGTGGATCCTCTCTGGCCTCTACGGGTGCGTTCGCCCCTTTCATGCCGTCGAACCATATCGGCTGGAAATGGGCGCGAAGCTCGCCGTTGACGATGCCCCAGACCTCTACGCGTTTTGGAGCGACAAGCTCGCGCGGGCTATCGCCCCGGCAGGCTCAAACACCACGATCGTCAACCTCGCCAGCGTAGAGTACGCCAAAGCCGTTCTGCCCCATCTCGCGGGCGACGCCACGGTCGTCACGTGCCTCTTTGGCGAAGGCATCCGCAACGGCAAGCCCATCCAGCGCTCGACCGCCAGCAAAAAGGCACGTGGTTCCATGGTGCGCTGGATGGCAGAAAACAAGCTCGAGGATGTAAGCGGGCTCACCGCGTTTGACGTTGGTTATCGTCACTTTCCCGAGCTTTCAAATAAGAACACTTTGGTCTTCCTGAACGAACAGACCTTGTAGGACCACCGCTACTTTTGAATGTGCTGCCCAGGCACGGCGTCTATTCCGCCAAGCCGTCGGCTTTGGCAACTTCGTTTGTCGAGCCGTCCTGATAGGTAATCTTGACATGCTCCACCTCGGACACCGCAACACCCGTCGGGGGCTCCAAGCGCCATTCCGTCAGCGCGATATCCATAGTCGTAGGCACGTCACCCTGATTCTTGAGCTTCACCGTCAGCGTTTTGAGCGCCGCATCATACGTCACGCGTTCGATTTCCTCACCAGGAATAGACCCACCGCTCAGCTGAAGCTGGACAAATCCATCGCGCGAATACCAATAGTCGCCCGGCGCGGCAACGGTATTGCCGCCCGTAACCTTCACTGTCATGATCGGCAGGGCATCGTCGGCCTCGAACTCCCATGCAGCGCCGCCGTGACCGCCAAACGTCCAGATACAAAAGGCAATCACCAGCACGGCAAGCACCGCAAAACCAATCGCGACAAGGCCATGGTGCGCACGGCTTTCCTCGGCCGATACATCCCATTGCGTCTCTCGATATAGATGCTTGTCTTCCATGTTCGCCTCCCCACAGGCACGCTCGTTAGGCCAATCGTACCCATTCGAGCTATACTTGAGCCCATGACATAACGGGGAGCTTGCAGGACAGGACGGCAGGCTGAGACTGGGCGCGCCCGCCCTGACCCGCAAACCTGATATGGGTAATGCCAACGAAGGGAGCCGTGCCAATGAGCACACAGACCGAGCCCAAGCTCGTCACGCAAATCGACTTCGCCCGCGCCGGGCAGATCACGCCGCAGATGAAGGAAGTCGCCGAGCGCGAGCATCGCGACCCCGAGTACATCCGCGAGCGCGTGGCCGACGGCCGCATCGCCATTCCCGCCAACATCGTGCACATCAAAAAAGGCATGCGCGCCTTTGGTGTCGGCGAGGGCCTGTCTACTAAGGTCAACGTCAACCTGGGCATCTCGGGCGATAAAGCCGATGCCGCCGAGGAATGGAAGAAGGTCAAGATCGCCGAGGACTTTGGCGCCGACGCCATCATGGACCTTTCCAACTCGGGCAAGACGCGCCAGTTCCGCCAGCAGCTCATCGACGAGACGCCGCTCATGGTGGGCACCGTCCCCATGTACGACGCCATCGGCTACATGGAAAAGCCGCTGGTCAAGCTTACCAAGGATGACCTGTTCGAGGTCGTGCGCGCGCACGCCGAGGACGGTGTGGACTTTATGACCATCCACTGCGGCATCAACAAGTCGGTCACCAAGACCTTTAAGGAGACCGGCCGCTTGATGAACATCGTGAGCCGCGGCGGCTCGCTGCTGTTTGGCTGGATGGAGGTCACCGGCAACGAAAACCCCTTCTACGAGTACTTTGACGAGCTGCTCGAGATCTGCCACGAGTACGACGTGACGATTTCGCTCGGCGACTCCTGCCGCCCGGGCTGCCTCTACGACTCCAACGACGCCACCGAGACCGCTGAGATGATCGAGCTGGGCAAGCTGTGCAAGCGCGCTTGGGCTGCCGGCGTCCAGGTCATGGTCGAGGGTCCGGGTCACATGGCGCTCGACGAGATCGCCGCCAACATGAAACTGCAGAAGCGCCTGTGCCACAATGCCCCGTTCTATGTGCTCGGGCCGCTGGTGACCGATATCGGCGTGGGTTACGACCACATCACCGCTGCCATCGGCGGCGCCATCTCCGCCAGCTCCGGTGCCGACTTCCTGTGCTACGTGACGCCGGCCGAGCACCTGTGCCTGCCCAACGCCCAGGACGTGCTCGATGGTCTCATGGCCACTAAGATTGCCGCGCACGCCGCCGATATCGCCAAGAAGGTGCCGCACGCCCGCGACATGGACGACAAGATGGGCCAGGCACGCCGCAAGCTCGACTGGGATGCCATGTGGAAGTGCGCGCTCGATCCGGTCACCGGCAAGAAACGCTACGAAGAATCCCCCGCCGCCACCGAGGGCACCTGCACCATGTGCGGCAAGATGTGCGCCGTCCGCACCGTTAACAAGGTGTTCGAAGGCACGACGATCGACCTCGGCATGGAGGACTAACTCGTCACCGGAGCCACAATCGGTAACATGGTGTTCGTCAATTGTTGACGTGTGAACATTTGCTTACATTTGCGTAAAGATTGCATCGCCCGCCCGGGTTCGACATAGAGTCGGCCCGGGCATCTTTATAATGCTGGCTTAAAGACCCATTTGATTCCGACCGAACAAGGGAGCAAACATGGATCGCAGTAAGGTACCTGCCGTCCTGTCCATCGCAGGATCCGATTCCAGCGGTGGCGCCGGCATTCAGGCCGACATCAAGACCATCACGGCGCACCGCCTGTATGCCGAGACGGCCATCACCGCCATCACCGCACAAAACACGCTCGGTGTCACCGCCGTGCAGAATATCTCGCCAGATATCGTAGCCGCGCAAATTGACGCCGTATTTGACGATATCCGCCCCAGCGCCGTCAAGATCGGCATGGTTTCCTCTGCCGAGATTATCGAGGTTATCGCCGACCGCCTGAGCGCCTGGAACGCGACAAACGTGGTCGTCGACCCCGTCATGGTAGCCACCTCGGGCGCACGGCTGATTGCCGAGGATGCCTCCGAGGCACTCACCCGCCGCCTGTTCCCGTTGGCAACGGTCATCACGCCCAACATTCCCGAGGCCATGACGCTGCTCGACTACGAGGTCGATTCCGAGCGCACGCAACAAAATGCCGCTATGCTCCTCACCCGCCGCTTTGGCTGCGCAGCCTTGGTTAAGGGCGGTCATTTTGTCAACGAGGCCAACGACGTACTGGCCGAGCCTGCGCCCCTCGATGACGAGGGCAACCACCTGGGCGATCCGCTCACTACGTGGTTTCGCCACAAGCGCATTGAGACCAGCAACACGCACAGCACCGGCTGTACGCTCTCATCCGCCATCGCTTGCGCGCTGGCCCAGGGCATGGAACTTGCCGACGCCATCAACGCCGGCAAGGCCTACCTGACCGGCGCTCTCGCCGCTGGCTTTGACATGGGCAAAGGTTCCGGCCCCGTCAACCACATGTGGCAGTATTAAGATTCGCAGCCCATAACCACCGCAAAGGAGACAGGCACCTTTGTGGTGGTTCCCACAAACATCTCGATCTGTAACAGTTAGAGCCCATTTTTCGGCCCACCTGTTACAGATCGAGACATTCAAATTCCGCTGAGACGATAATCTCAATCTGTAACAGTAACTCGGCAAAATCGACCCTAGATGTTACAGATCGAGACAAACGACCGATATCGACCTAAATGATCTCAATCTGTAACATCTAGCCCGTTTTCGGCCTTACAACTGTTACAGATCAAGACAAACAAACGATCCAAAACCACCACAAAGGGGACAGGCACCTTTGTGGTGGATTGGGGTCGCGTTACTCACCGAGCATCTCTTGGAGCTTGGCTGCCACGGCATGTCCCAAGCTCTCGTGGCTTTCGGGCATCATATGCAGGTAGTCGATATCGCCCGGCTCGGCAAACTCGGCGGCATTCAAAAAGTCGCAGCCAAACTGCTCGGCCACGTGCGCGTAGTACTCGCCAAAATGCTCCGAGGCCTCGGCGGAGCGCTCGTCAAAGTCGGTCATATACACATCGGCGATTTGCGGCTTGATCTTGATAGGAGCCATCAACAGAATGCGCGGACAAGGCGCAGCGTTGGTCCACGGAAACGCGCGGACGGCGCGAATCAGCGCCATAGCGCCACGAGCGATATCGGAAGCTGTCACGTTAAAGACCGTCTTACAGTCGTTGGTGCCCAGCATGATCACGATGGCGTCCAGCGGCTTATGGGCCTCGAGCAGCATCGGAAGCGCGCGAATGCCGTTGAGGTTAGTGTCCAGATGGCACATATCGTCGCGCACCGTCGTGCGGCCGTTGAGCCCCTCCTCAATCACATGCCAGCCCTCGCCCAGGTCACGCTGCGCCACGCCGCACCAGCGCACATCCTGCGCATAGCGCACCGCGGTGCCATCGCGCATACCAGCCGGATCGTAGCCATAGGTGTTGCTGTCACCAAAGCACAGAACGTTTTTCATCGTAAGCTCCCCACTCAATAAAAAGCCGACGGGAGCAGCCCCCGTCGGCTCGGCATGTCGCATCACGCGCACAGTTTACAAGTATTTGCGCCAGTCGTCGTCATCCTCATCGTCCTCGGCAGCGGCCTGAGCCTGCTCGGCGGCACGGGCGGCCGCAGCGCGGGCGGCAACCTGGGCATAGGACTCCTCGTTGCGCTCGGGGAAGCTCGCCAACACATGCTCGAACTTGGCGAAGTCCTCATCCCAGCGCGTAGAAGGCACGGCAAAGAACACCTGCTTGACCTTAAAGTCGCCCGACGCGAGCTCCTTTCGGAAGAGCTCGGCTACGGCCTCGGCATCAAAGCCGTTATTGTCGCAGCCCCAAGCGCCCAGCACGAGCTTCTCGCGGCCCAGCTCATCGCAGATGGCAAGGACAAAGCGGATACGGTCGCGCAGCGCGTCCAGCAGCGCATCGTCGCTCACGCGGTACTCCTGGCGTGCGCGCTTGGCATTGGGCGCTGCGGCCACGATCACATCGGCATACGCATGCACGTGGTTGCGGTCAAAACGCACCGCAGGCACTACCAGCGCACGGTTGCGGTAGAGCTCGCAGTTGATGTTGCGGCGACGGTTCTCGCCATACCACTTGCGCTGCTTGTCGAGCACGTTGTACAGATACGAATCGGCGCAGAGCGTCGCCTCCTGGCCCAGATAGCCCTGGATGTAGCCGCCACCCGGGTTGGTGAACGAGGCAAAGGCAAGCACGGCCATATCGCAGAACTGCGCATAGCCGCGGCCGTTATCGAGGATGGCCTGCGTGGCGGAAGCATCGAGTACGGTGACCTCGGGCAGAACCGGAGCGGGCTCCTCAGCAGCAGGCGCGGACTCGACTTCGTCGGTCTCCTCTGCGGGCGCAGGTTCAGCCGCAACCTCAGCCTCGGCGGACGCAACCTCAGCGGACTCAGACTCCTCGGCAACCGGCTCCTCGGCAGCCGCTGCCTTCTGGGCCTTGGCCTTCATCGCCGCGACAAAGCCGGCAGGCATACCGTCGAATTCGCGAACGCCGGCAAGCGAGCGCTCGATATCCTTGGCACACGCCTCGGACACAGTTGCCACGTGACGCTCGGCGGCCTTGGCGCGAGCCTCGCGCTTGGGGTTGGGCTGTCCCGCGCGGTTGGGCCTGCGGTTACGGTTCCTGTTGTCGACGTCTGCCATAAGTGGTCACCTTTCCTGTCGCTGCCGCTATCGGCTTTTTCCCATCCATGATACCCCGCCGCGCACAAAAAAGACGGCCCCGCAGGACCGCCTTTCGCATCGTTTTACCGCATCCGACAAGAAACGCCGTAATGCCCCGCGCTAGTCGCGACGACCGAGGATGTTCAGGATGCGCAGGAACACGTTGATAATGTCCACGAACAGGTTGGACGCCATGAGCACCGCATTGGGCAGCGTGGGCGGCACCGTCGTGGCAACATAGGTGTCGTAACCAATAAAGCCGGCGAACACCACGATCACGATCAGGTCGGTGATGGTCTGCGAGACGCCCATGAACATCAGCACGATCTCAACCAGAATAGTGGCGAGCAGAATGCCAAAACCGATGCCATATACGCGCTGGAAAAACTTGGGGAACGTCACGCCCAAGGCGCCAAAGACAAAGGTGATGGCGGCCGTGGCGATAAAGGCAGTGTTGATGGTGGGCAGGTCGTAGTTGGCAAGGCCAAACGACGCGGTCAGGCCAAAGGTACTCGCAAAGATTACGTAGCCCACAAGGGACAGGCCCACGGACTGCTTGCTGGCGGCAGCTGACATCATGACGATGCCGACAATGGTCAGGATAAACGAGCCAAAAACCAGCGGCAGGGCGGCCCCGCTCATCATCATGCGCGCAAACGACATGGTGCTCGTAAAGTAGGCGCCGGCGCCCATGGCGCAAAAGCCCAAGAAGATCAGGGCAGACATGGCGAGATTGTACGCGCGCGGCGACATCTCCTTGGCGCGGCTTGCGCCGGTCTCGACGGGGCCGTTCTGATAGCCCTGGATATCGTTCATAGCTTCGTCCTTTCAAAAAGCGCCGCGAATGACGGCGCAGCAGATGACAAGATTCCTACCATTGTACCCGAACGCCGTGCGTCCCTACCTACGGCGCTCGCCCTCGAGCGTGCGGTCAAACGCCCAGACCCACCAACGCATCACGTGGGCCTGCGAGCCGTCCGGCCGTTCGCGCGCCTGGTCCTCCAGATACAACTCGGTCGCATGCCCGCCAAAACGAACTTTATACGTTGCCGTACGAACACCGTGGACCGTTAAGCCAAAGCCCGTGGACGAGACAATCTCGTCAATCGTAAAGCAGCGACCGTCGACCCAGCAGACGGTGACCGGCACGACTTGTCCGCCCGCGAGGATGCGGGCCACGACGTCCACATACTGCTTGTGCACGCGCCGAGTTTTGCCATCTGTCTGTCGATATTCCATGCTCCTATTATCGAACGCATGTTTGCATATTGTAAAGCGAACAGGCTGTGGTTTTGGCGTGTCGGACCGCATGTGCACTTCCGCACGACGTGTTAGCAAAAAGAACACCCGCGGTCAACAGGGCTAATATTCAATGTTAGTGCCAAAAAATTCACTTCTCCCATCAGAACTCGGTAAAGAAGCCCACAGGAGGTGATACGATTTATCATGTTTTTGTAACGTGTCTGCAAACTTCGAGAAAGCCCATACATGGACGTAACGTTCTCAACCTTCCTCGGCCAACTTGTGTCGAACCCAGTCCTTGCCGTCACCGTGATCCTCGCACTCGGCGCCATCTTCGTCAACGGATGGACCGACGCGCCCAACGCCATCGCGACCTGCGTCACCACGCGTTGTATGCCCGCCCGCGCCGCCATTCTCATGAGTGCCGCATTCAACTTCTTGGGCGTGCTCATCATGACGCACTTTAACGCGAGCGTCGCCAACACCATCTCCCATATTGTCGACTTTGGCGGAAACAGCACCATGGCGCTCGCCTGTCTGTGCGCGGCGCTGTTCTCCATCGTCGTCTACGGCGCCACAGCGTCGCGTTTTGGCATCCCCACCTCGCAAAGCCACAGCCTTATCGCCGGCCTGACCGGTGCCGCCATCGCCCTCGGCGGTGCGAGCAGCGTCAACGTCCACGAGTGGATGAAGGTCATCTACGGCCTGGCGCTCTCCATCGGTCTGGGCTTTGTCATGGGCTGGGTCCTGTGCAAGCTCGTCTCGATTCTTTTCGCCGCCGCCAACAGGCGACGTGCCAATGTCTTCTTTAAATACGCTCAGATCGCGAGCGCTGCGGCCATGAGCTTTATGCACGGCGCGCAGGATGGACAGAAGTTCATCGGCGTGCTCTTTTTAGGCGTGGCCTTCGCCAACGGCCAGACGAGCGTCGGCGATGCCGGCATCCCCATCTGGATTATGCTGCTATGCTCGGCCACCATGGGCATCGGCACCAGCGTGGGCGGCGAGCGCATCATCAAGTCCGTTGGCCAGAGCATGGTCAAGCTCGAAAAGTACCAGGGCTTCTCCGCCGACCTGGCGGGCGCCGCGAACCTGCTGCTTGCCACCCTTACCGGCATCCCCGTGTCCTCCACGCACATCAAGACCTGCGCCATCATGGGCGTCGGTGCCGTCAAACGCCTCTCGGCCATCAACTTCGGCGTCGTCAAGGACATGATGTTCACCTGGTTCTTCACCTTCCCCGCCTGCGGACTCATCAGCTTTGTCATGGCCAAGCTGTTCATGATGTTCATCTAATCAAACCGAACGTCCATCCGGACCGTAACACCTCACCCACCCGTCTTCGCCTCGAAAGGACCCACTCATGGCAAAGAAACCCGATTCGTTCTACTTTGACAACTACGTCGCCTGCGCCGACCTCGCCGTCCAGGCCGCCGAGCTGCTTACCAAGATTTTCGAGAACTTCGATCCCGCAAAGATTCACGATATGCTCGACAAGATGCATGCGATCGAGCATGCGGCCGACAAGAAGCACCATGAGCTTGAGGACGCCCTGCTCACCGCCTTTATCACCCCGCTTGAGCGCGAGGATCTGGACCTGATGAGCTGCTCGCTCGACACCGTGCTCGACCGTATCGAGGGCGTCGTGCAGCGCGTCTACTTCACCAACATCCAGAGCATCCATCCCGATGCCATCGTGATCGCCCACAAGGTGACCGACGCCTGCCGCGCCATGAAAGACCTGATGGTCGAGCTGCCTAACTACCGCAAGTCCAAAACGCTGCGCGAGCTCGTCATCCAGATCAACACCATCGAGTCCGAGGCCGACGAGCTCTATATCAACGCCATGCGTAACCTGCACGTCAACGGCAAGGACCCGCTCGAGGTCATCGCCTGGCGTGACGTGTACGCCTTCCTGGAGTACTGCGCTGACTGCTGTGAGAATGTGGCTGATGTTGTGGATTCGATTGTCATGAAGAACAGTTAATTGGGGGTACGTGTCCCGGCGGCGAAGGGCCGGCCACGGTTTGCTTTCTCACTCCGGCTGCTTTGCAGAGTCGTTCGAAAGTAAACCGTGGCCGGCCCTTCGCCTTACGTACCACCATTGGGAACTTTGGCTGATACTTTGAAAGCAATGAGGCTTTTGTTGGCAGGGCCTTTGAGCCCGATTGGGAACTTTGGGACCGCCTTAAACGTTTAGCTGAATCGGGCTTTGGGTACCCTTTGTTTTGCTTTGGATTGATTCGCTGACTTTGGAGGGTTTGATTATGGGGTATTTGGATCTGGCTCGGGGTCGGTATTCTTGTCGTGAGTTTGAAGATCGGGCTGTGGAGCAGGCTGTGGTGGATGCCATTGTTGAGGCTGGGCGGATTGCTCCTTCTGCTTGTAATAATCATCCAACCCGTGTGATGGTGTTGGATACGCCTGAGCTTCTGGAGAAAGCTGCTGCTTGTCAGCCTCGGTTTGCTCGTGATGGGTCTATCTTTGGGGCTCCGCTTATCTTTCTTATTTGCAGCGTTACCGACGATGCTTGGGTGCGCCCGTATGACCAGATGAACTCCAGTGCCATCGACACCTCGATTGTCTGTGATCAGATGATGATGGAGGCCGAGGAGCAGGGCCTGGGTACGTGCTGGGTGTGCCATTTTAAGCCCGAGGTGGCCTGTGAGCAGTTCTGCCTGCCCGAGGGCATCTATCCCTATCATATGCTCGTCTGCGGCTATCCTGCCGACCATATCGCCGATCCCGAGCGCCGCGAGGCCCGCACCATTCCCCTCCCCGACTTCCTCCTCAAGTAGATTATTGGGACATGCCTTAAAATCCACCTTTGACCGCTCACCCGTTCGCCGAGTTCTGTGCCCTCAAACGCAGGACTCGGCGTTTTGTTTTGCAGACTGCATACAGCCACAAAAAAGGACCCGCAAGCTGCGGGCCCTTTCTAGGCGCTATATGATAGCTGGATGTTAGTCCAGGTCGTCGGCGGCGAAGTTGTCAATCGGTGCAAAGGGATCGGCAACGGGGATAACCGGCTCGGCGACGGGCAGCGGCTCGGCAGCAGGAACGGTCACAGCCGGAGAAGCGGCGGAACCGACCGGCGTGGAAGCCATGAGATCGGCCGGGAAGGAGTTCTGAGCATCGTCCATGAAGTGCTGGATGAGCTTGAGGTACTCGGCCTTGAACTCCTCACGGGAAGCCTTAAGACGGTCGATCTCCTCAAGCTCGGCCTGTTTCTCGGTCAGGGCCTGGCGGATGACCTCGCGGGCCTTGGCGTCGGCCTCGTTGCGGATGCGGTCAGCATTCTCGTTGGCGTCGTTGACGATGCCCTCGGCGGTCTGCTGGGCAGCAATCAGGGCAGCGGAAATCTGACGCTCCTGAGCGGAGAAATCGGGCGCAGGAGCGGCGACGGGCGCGGCAGGGACGGCCTGAGCGGCAGCATCCTGAGCCTGAGCGAGCCGGGCCTGCGTGTCAGCGAGCTGCTGCTCGGTGGCGGTCAGACGACCCTTAAGATCGACAATCTTGGCGAGCATGGCGTCGACCTCAGAGGACAGGGTCTCCAAGAAGACGTCGACCTCGGCGGGATCGTAGCCGCGCTTGGCCTCAGAGAAGGTCTGAGCCTGAATGTCAGCAGGGGTAATAGCCATAACAAGTTCTCCTTTATCTTCGCCTTGGCGCCGTGCGCCCGACGTGAGTTACTAAGCCAGTTTTATATGAGTATACCTATAAGAAGTTGCAGAACCAGCTTCTGCACCAACTGCAACGCAATAATCGCAACGACCGGTGAAAAATCGATACCGCCCATCGGCGGAATGAAACGACGGAACAGGTTGAGCCACGGACCGCACACGCTATCGAGCACCGCAGCAATATCCTGAAGTAAACCACCCTGCTTCATGGGAATCCACGTCATAAAGCAGTAGACGACAATGAGCGTGGAATAGAAGTTGAACAGCGTGTTGACCAGCTGGACGATAGTGTAGATGTTGATGGGAATCTCCTCGTCTTGTCTTTACTTAAGGTAGCCGTCGGCACGAAGCTTCTTGAGATCGGAATCTTTGACCTCGCAACCGGCGGGCAGCACCATGAACACGCGGTCGCCTACCTCCTTGACCGTGGCGCCCAGACCGCAGGCAAAGCCGTAAGAGAAGTCCAAGACGCGCTTGGCAACTTCGGTGCGTACGCCCACAAAAATCAGTGCGACAGGCTGCTTGGTGCGAACGCGGCGCACCACGGTCTCCACGTCGTCATAGCTCTCGGGGCGCAGGACATAGGCCGGCAGCTGCGGCGTGGCGTTGATGATATTGCTCGCATAGGCCGAGGCATCGCTCGGCGCAGGCGCGGGTGCAGCGGCGGCACGGGCGCGGGTGTTCTCGGCGTAGCTCGACGGCGTGTCGTAGGCACCGGGACGATAACCGCCCGCAACCGTCTCCTGCGAGCGCGATGGCGGGTTGTAGGTCGTAGCGTGGCGAGAATCGTCGCCGACCAGCTGACCGGAGCGTGTGTACACGGCCACCGACTCGGCCTCGCCGCGGCGCGTCTGACCCAACAGGCCGTTGCTCGGCTCGTCCTGGGTGTAGAAGCCATCGCCCGAGGCGCCGCTGTAGCCATTGTTCTGGAAGCCGTCGTCATAGCCGTCATCGTAGCCGTAGTCGTCGTCCTGACCATAACCCTGGTCGTAACCCTGCTGGCCGCCCAGGTGCATCTTATTTTTAATCTCGTCAAGGAAGCCCATGGTTGTGTCCTCTCGCGGTTTAGTGCAGGCGCTCCGATAATCAGTGCGCACTTCAGAGCCTTATTTTACTGCAAACTCCGGGCTAAATACTACCCTGCCCAGGCGAACAAGCGTTGAGCCCTCCTCAAGGGCAGGCTCAAAGTCCTCGCTCATGCCGCAGGAAAGCTCGGGCAGGCTCAGATCGGAGTGCGTAGCCTCAAGCTCATCTCTCAGCTCACGCAGCCCGGCAAAGGTGCGGCGCGCCACATCTTTATTCCCCCGCGGCGCCATAGTCATAAGGCCCTGCACACAAATTCCCTCAAGCTCCGCAAGCTCGCCGGCGAAGGCACGAATCTCGTCGGGCGAAAAGCCGCCCTTGGACTCCTCGCCGCTCACATTGACCTCGATCAGCACGCGCTGGGGGCCGGAGAGCTCGCCCGCCTCA
>NZ_QSRV01000008.1:0-21566 GCF_003437235.1 Collinsella sp. TF07-1 | reverse complement strand
CCCCCCCCCGCCTCAATCTTGCGGACCGCACGGGTCGAGATAGCCTGCGCCAAATGCAGCGAGCTTACCGAATGAATCAGCTCGGCCGAGCCCAGAACCGCATTGATCTTGTTGGTCTGCAGGTTGCCAATCATGTCAAAACGCACCGCAGGCAGCTCTGGATGTTCAGCCAAGCCCGCAAGCTTGCGAACGAGCTCCTGCGGGCGGTTCTCGGCAAAATGGCGATACCCTGCCTGGATAGCGGCAACGGTCTCATCGACGCCAACGGTCTTGGAGACGGCAATCAGACGTGCGGCATCGTGAGAACGGCCCGCGCGATCAAGTGCGGCATAAAAGCGTTCGAGAATCTGCTCGCGGCGAGCGCGCATCAAGTCCAAATAATTATCCATTGCTAATCGCCTCCGCTAACAGCCATACAAGTAGTCCCATGCTAACGCAAGAGCGCGGCCCTGCAGGTGCAAGGCCGCGCTCACTTAGGTATTTACAATCTTTCGACGAACGGAGCTACCCTACTCCTCGTCGTCCTCGGTGTCGTCCTCGTCCTCGAGGTGCTCGAGCAGGTAGCGAAGACCCTCGCTCACCTCGTGAGCAGGCACCTTGGCAACAAAGCGCGCATCGACGGCGGGCCTCATGATAACGCCCTCGCCCGAAGGCACGCGCATGCTCTCGAGCTCGTCCTCGTCCGTGCGGGCGATATCGCCGGCAGTCATGCGCTGGCCGGTCAAAAGGAAGGTCAGACGACAGGCTGCATCGATGGAAATCGAAGCGATACGATCGAGGTAGCGCGAAACCATGATGGCACGGCGTAGATCGTCATAGTTACTGTCGTCGTCCATAAAATCGCCCGTGTCCATGCGGTTGAAGGTACGGAAGAACTTCTCGTACGCCGCATGCACCGGCTCGTCCTCGACGGCCAGATTGCAGATGATGGACATGTCGTTGGTGACGAGCGCGGAAAGCGACGAACCCAGCACCTGGTAAACAGCTTCGGCCTCGGCCTCAACCGTACCGACGAGCTCCTGGGGCAGCGAGATGTCGGCCTTGACCATGTGGCGCGTGGCGCGGCAGATCTGGCGAACCTTATCGGTCATGCGCTGCAGGTTAAAGTCGACGTAGATAATCGTCTGCAGCAAGCGGAAGTCGGAGGCGACCGGCGACTGCGTGGCTATCAGGTTGTAGCACACGGCCTCCAAGTTGGCGCAGCGCGCGTCAATCGAAAGCGTGCGCTTCTTGGTCTTGGTGGCGAGCTTGCGGTCATCGGTCACATAGGCCTTCACGGCGTCGTGAAGCGCCAGATCGACGGCCTCGTAGATGCTCAGCATCTCATGACGGGCCTCGATGAGCTGACGGGAAAACAGTTTGCGCATGGTTCACTCCAATCAGTTGGGTGCGGTCATGCCGCCCGCACAGTGAATACGCACCGGACCAGGTCCGATCGGCTTGGGACTAGTCGCACCGATCAGCCAAAGCGGCCGGTGATATAGTCTTCCGTCCGCGAATCCACCGGGCTGGTGAAGATCGCGTCGGTTTGACCATACTCGATAAGCGTGGCGGGCTCGCCGGCAACTTCCTGCAAGAAGAATGCGGTGTAGTCACTAATACGAGCGGCCTGCTGCATAGAATGCGTGACGATGATGATCGTCATCTCGGGCGCCAGCTCGGCCATCAGATCCTCGACCTTAGAGACGGACGTGGGGTCGATGGCGGAGCAGGGCTCGTCCATCAGTAGGACATCGGGCTGCACCGCAAGCACACGCGCGATGCACAGACGCTGCTGCTGACCGCCCGAGAGCGCCAAACCGTCCTTGTTGAGCTGATTGGATACCTCTTTCCAGAGGTTGGCGCGCTTGAGCGATTCTTCCACGATGTCATCGAGGTCGCTTTTGCTAGTCACGCCCTGCAGACGAGGGCCAAAAGCGACATTCTCGTAGATGGATTTGGGAAACGGATTGGGCTGCTGAAAAATCATGCCCACGCGGCGGCGAAGGTCAACCGGGTCGACGCCCTCGGCATAGATATCGTTGCCGTCGAGCGTCATGGTGCCCTCGACGCGAGTGCCCTCGATCAGGTCATTCATGCGGTTGATGCAGCGCAAAAACGTCGATTTGCCGCAGCCCGAAGGACCGATAAACGAGGTGATGGCGTTTTTGGCGATGTTGAGGTCGAGCCCCGTCAGCGCATGAAAGTCACCGTACCAAAAGTTGAAATCCTTGGCCGTGATGGCCGCTTGCTCCGGCGTGGGAGCGGACTGATAGACGGACATGGGACTCCTTAACTAGCGGCGCTTGCGCGACAGATAGCGCGCAAACAGGTTGAAGGCCAGAATAATCGCCATCAGCAAAAGCGCGGTGCCGTAGGCTGCGTTCATGTTGATGCCGTCATTGGCGAGCAGATAAAGGTGAACGGTCATGGGACGACCGGAATCGAGCGGCAAAATAGGCAGGTTGATGGCCTGGCCCATGGTGTAGAGCACCACGGCGGTCTCGCCGATGGCGCGGCCTATGGCAAGGACAATGCCGGTGGCGATGCGGCCGAAGGCAGAGGGAAGCACGATCTTGGAGACGACCTGCCACTTGGTGGCGCCCAGGCCATATGCACCCCAACGGATATAGCGTGGAACGGCGCGGATTGCCTCCTCGGTGGTGCGCATGACGATAGGCAGCATCAGAAGTGCCAGCGCCAGCGCGGCAGAGACCATCGAAAGACCTAGGCCCATGGCCTCGACAAACAAGGCATAGCCAAAGAGGCCCATAACAATGGAGGGCACCGAGGCCAGGGCATCGGCAGCATAGCGAATGATGTCGACGACCTTGCCCTGCTTGGCGTACTCGGCCAGATAGACCGCAGCTAGGACGGCAACCGGCGTGCAGATGAGCATGGCGAGCGTCGTCACGTAGACGGTCGAGACGATCGTCGGCCAAATGCCGCCCTCGGCGTTGACGCCCTGGGGCCAACCGAAGATAAAGTCGAGCGAGATATGCGGCAGGCCGTTGATGACCACGTAGGCGATGATGGCGACCAGCACCAGCGTGGTGATGTATGCCGCGGCACGGAACACGCCAAGCATGATCTTGTTGGACAGGTCCTTGTTGATGCGACCCTTCTTGCCGTGGGAAAGGGCACGCTTAATGCGCTCGCGCGACGAAGTCGTATCGACCGTCGTTTCAACGGAATCGGACATAGCCTACCCCCTCTTCTTCTTGGAAAGCAGACGGACGATACCCACCAGTGCGGCGGAGATGATAAACAGCACCACGCCCATACCAAACAGTGCCGAGCGATGCAGGCCCGAGGAATAGCTCATGTCGAGCGCAATCTGACTCGTGAGCGTCGAGATAGGGCTCGAGATGCTATCCGGAATGACCGGAGCGTTACCCACGACCATAAGCACGGCCATGGTCTCGCCGATAGCACGACCCATGCCCAGCACGATGGCGTCCACGATACCCAGCTTGGCTGCGGGCAGCACGACCTTATAGATGGTCTGCCACTTGGTGGCGCCCATGGCATAGGATGCCTCGCGGATGCCCATGGGGATGGAGTTAAGGGCATCGATGGTGAGTGTCGTGATCGTGGGGACGATCATGATGGCAAGCACGAACCAAGCCGTCAGGGCACCAAACCCAAGACCGCCGGTCAGCTGCGCGATAAACGGGCGGATGATGATCATGCCGAAGAAGCCGTAGATGATGGAGGGAATACCCGCCAGCAGGTCGACGGCAGGGCTGATGAGCTTGCGCACGCGCTTGCTGGCAATCTCGACCAGATACACGGCTGTGCCCACACCTAGGGGCACACCCATGGCGAGCGCACCGACGGTCACCAGACCCGAGCCGGCAAGCAGCGACACGATGCCGTAGTGGCCCTCAGAGGGCGCCCACGTAAAGCTAAAGAAGTCCGCCAGACCGATGTCGGTAAAGACGGGCAGCGCCGAGTACGTGGTAAAGACAAAAATCAGGATGACGGTAACAACCGCCAAGAACGCGCAGGCAAAGAAAATCCACTGCAGCGCCTTCTCCTTGATATAGGTGCTGCGCGATACGAGCGCCAGCTCGCGCTTCTTGGGCGCCTGAGCATTCTGCTCAGTCTGGGAGTTTTCCTGTGCTTCCATGCTACTCACTCCCCTTCTCGTCGTTGGTGACGGGAATAAAGCCCGCCTCGCGAATCTGCTTGTCCATCTTTTCGGACGTCACGTAGTCGATGTAATCCTGCGCCCGCTGCGAAGGCGCACCCTTCACAAAGAAGTAAAGGTCGCGCGAGATGGGATAGCCGCCACTCGCGACCGTCTTCTCGGACGCCTCAACATGATTGACCGAGACGGCCTTGACCGAGGTCTTGGCGTTGAGGCTATCGACGAAGCCCAGCGAAATGTAGCCGATAGCCCCGCGCGAACGAGATACCACGTCGCGCACCTGGCCCGTGCCCGAAAGAACGGCGGAGCGGCGATCGAACGGGGTGCCGTCCATCACGATGGTGCGGAAGGCTTCACGCGTGCCAGACGCCTCATCTCGGTTGATAACCTGAATCCTCAGGTCCTCGCCACCGACTTCTTTCCAGTTGGTGATCTTGCCAGCATAGATATCGCGGAGCTGCTCGGTCGAGAGGTTATCGACGGGGTTGTCTTCGTTCACGATGACCGCGATACCGTCGTGGGCAATGACGATGGGAGTCAGGCCCAGATCCTGTTCGTCGGCATTGAGTCCACGGGAGGAGCTGGCGATATCGGCCGTGCCAGCGCTGACGGCTTCGATGCCAGCGGAAGAGCCCAAACCGGAAACGAGCACGTCGATGCCGGTCTCCTCCTTAAAGCCCTCTGCCGCAATTTCGGCGATAGGAAGGCAGGTCGTGGAGCCGGCCACAGTAATGGAAGAGGTAGAAGATCCCGAAGAACAGGCGCACAGCGTAAGCGTAAGCACAGCGGCGCTCAGGACCGATACGATCTTTCTCATAGCATCACGCCGATCGCAGCATGGCGCCCACAGGTGCCGTCCTCGTTACGGTAGGAATAAAAGCGGTCGTTCTGACGCACAGTCGAAAGCTGGGTATCCACGATATTATCCGCGTCCACACCGGCATCTACCAGCGCCTCACAAATGGCAGCGGAAAGATCGAGCATGCGAGAGGCACTCGCATCGATGCAAGAGAACTCGACGGCAAAGCGATCCATGAGTTCCTGGGATACCTCATATTCGTCAGCCAAGATATGGGGGCCGATATAGGCGGAAACGTCGCTCGCATCGCAGCCGGCAGCATCGCAAAGCGCCTGGCACGCCTTGGCAGAAATACGTGCAATCGTGCCCTTCCAACCGGAGTGCACCACGGCAAATCCGCCAGGGGCCACCAGCACCACGGGAACGCAGTCGGCAAAGCAGAGCAGCACGGGCACGTCATGGGCCGTACAGACGATGGCATCGCAGCCCTCGGCAATCTGCTCGCGAACAGCCTCAAGATCGTCGGCGCCGTTCGAAGTCACCGTAACGATATGGTCACCATGTACCTGATTGGGCACGAGCAGATTATGCTCGCACTCAGTGGCGCCCATCGCTTCGAGCGCTCGACGACGATTTTCTTGAACAGCAAAGGGGTCATCGCCTACATGCGAGCCCAGGTTGAGCGAGGAGTACGCATCTTCAGAAACGCCACCGGTGCGCTCGGTAAAGGCAAAGCGAACATCGGATGTCGCGCCCTCGACCAACGTAACTCCATCATGGTCGACACGCGAAACGTTGTCCGCACGTGCTGCCATACTAAAGCCTCCTAATAACACAAGTACCGCGGCATCGCCGCTACAGCCAGCGTTTATACGGCTGTCATACTTCCCTAAAAGGATACCCGCAGCGGTAGGGACCAAACGTAAAGGGAACGTAAGGAGATTGGAGGCTTTCGTTTACAAACGAGAAACAAAACGGGGTGCATCCAAATGGACACACCCCGTGCAGGTCGTTGAGAAAAACGAACTAGAAGCTACCGCGCTTCAGGAAGTCGGGAAGCTCGAACTGGTCGTTGCCAAAGTTGGGCAGCTCGGTACCACCGACGTTGCGGGTCGGAGCGGCCTGAGCCGGGCTGGCAGCCGGAGCGGTGCGCTGCGGCTCAGCGGAGGCAGCGGCCTTGCTCTGAGACTGCTGAGCAGCAAAGAGCTCGTCCTGACGGTTGACGTTGGAATCGGAGAAGCCCGTAGCGATGACGGTGATACGCACCTGATCGCCCAGGGACTCGTCGACAACGGTACCGAAGATGATGTTGGCCTCGGGGTCGACGGCGTTGGCGACAACGTCGGCGGCGTCGCTGATCTCCTGGATGCCCAGGTCCTTGGAACCAGCGATGGAGAGCAGCACGCGCGTGGCACCATCGATGGAGCTCTCGAGCAGCGGGCTGGAGATGGCCTGCTGGGCAGCGTCGACGGCACGTGTATCCCCAGAAGAGGTACCGATACCCATCATGGCGGTACCGGCCTGCTTCATGATGGTCTTAACATCGGCGAAGTCCAGGTTGATGATACCGGGGACGGTGATGAGGTCGGTGATGCCCTGGGTGCCCTGGGAAAGGACGCCATCGGCAATCGCGAAGGCCTCGAGCATGGTGGTCTTCTTCTCGGCGATGTCGAGCAGCTTATCGTTAGGGATGACGATCATGGTGTCGACGCAATCGGAGAGGGTCTTGATGCCCTCCTCGGCGCTCTTCTTACGCTTGCGGCCCTCGAAGGTGAAGGGCTTGGTCACGACGGCGACGGTCAGTGCGCCGACCTCGTTCATCGCGATATCGGCAACGATGGGAGCAGCGCCGGTACCGGTGCCGCCGCCCTCGCCGCAGGTGATAAACACCATGTCGGCGCCAGCGAGCGCCTCGGCGATGTCGTCGCGGGACTCATCGGCAGCCTTGCGGCCAACCTCGGGATTGGCGCCGGCGCCCAGGCCGCGGGTAAGGTCGGTGCCGATGTGCACCTTGATATCGGCATCAGAGATCGCGAGTGCCTGAGCATCGGTGTTGATGGCAACAAACTCGACGCCGCGGATGCCCTCTTCGATCATTCGATTGACCGCGTTGGTACCGCCGCCGCCGACGCCGACCACCTTAATGACGGCAAGGTAGTTGTTGATCTCTGTCTCGTGCATGTCGGTCCTCCGAACAAAGGTTATAGCCATAGCATGGGTCGACCCCTGCGCACATTAACCTTCAGGTTGAAAGTAAATGCAAAGGTAAACCGTATTATGTTTGCACATTATGAACGTATCAGTCAAATAATTGACCGTGAAAACCAAACAAACCAGATAAACGGCGTGGTATGGCCCCTCAACAAAGCATCAACCAGCGCTACGAGGTCGGAACATTCCTAAATGTGTAGTTGCCCGGAGAGCGCACATTGATATACGTTACGCCCTCTACCTGCGAAAGCAACTTGGTGACTACGCGTTCCTTCTTGGCGATATCGTCCGAATCGCCCAGCGACACCTCAATGCCGTTATTGAGGTTTGCCGAGATAGCTTCGACCGAAGGCGTGGAAATATCCTTGACTTGTCCCAAGAACTCGCTCGAAAAACCACGCACATAATCCAGGCCGGCCTTAACGGCTTTGGAGTTCACCGCCTGGCCGGAAACCGGAGCGACATCCGTCGAGACATCAGTCAACAACACCGCGCCATAATGCTTGGCGAGCGCCAGCGCGGCATCGATTCCGGTCAAGGTATTTGAGCCCTGCCCTGTCGTGATGACGTTGCCCTGGTCGTCCACTTCGACCGACGTCGACAGCGGGGCGATCCAGGTGTCATCGTCTCCGATAGCCCAGGCAAGGTCGTCGGAGCTGATATATGCAATGGCGATAACTTTACGCTCCGTCGGCGTGATGATAAGCGTATGGGGAAACTGGCGCTGGACATCTACGCCCGAGACCCACGGGTTTTGCTTGAGATCCTCGGTAATCTGGTCGGGATCGACGTTAAAAAGCGACGTTCCCTCGGGCAAGTCGATCAGCTGGATAGCATCGTGCTTCGTCACATGCTCGCTGCCTTGAATCTGAATATCAGTGGCAGTAAACAATCCAGAGTTGATCACCACGATGACAACGACGACGAGCACGGCCAAGACGGCCAAAACGCCGCCCACGATTTTGCCTTTGCCTGTAACGACAGAAGCGGCGTCTGATGTTTTATTTGCCATCGCTCCAAGTGAAGATAACGGGTTGAAGCCTTTTTTACTCGAAGGCTTCTTGGCGGTAGCCGGCACCGATGTCAGCGAGCGCGGTTTCGATGCGCCCAGCGTGCGGCCTGGACGCGCCGCTTTAGTTCCCGTCGAGGGCTTGGGAGTTGCCATGGGACGGGCAGGCTTGGCGCCCATAACAGGCTTTGACGTCACCGAGGGACGCGAGGACTTTTTTGCGGCCGGACGATTACCGAGCTGCGAGCCGACGACCGGACGACTGGCCTGTCGAGCATGCCCGACAGACTTAGAGTGCGCGACGGTATTGCGTTGAGGTTTGGCAGGCGCGCCGGAACGCCCTCCGGCGCGGCGGAAGGTGGGTTTCGATGCTCTAGAAGCCGAGGAATTTAACTTCCGGTCTGAGCTCGATGCCATACGCCTCCCTCACCTTTCCGTGCACATGTCTGATAACCGCGGCAACGTCATCGGCCGAGGCAGTTCCGTTATTAACGATAAAATTAGCGTGAACGGGCGAGACTTCCGCGCCGCCAATTGAAAAACCCTTTAATCCACAATCCTCGATAAGCTTGCCCACACTCGCATCGGGCGGGTTGCGAAAGACCGACCCGCAGGATGCGCGACCCATGGGCTGCGTACGCTTGCGCCTTGTAAGGTACCGCTCCATGCGCTCGCGAATGTCGGCCTTGGGCGCCGGTTTAAGCTTGAGCACGCACTCGAGGATGATCTCATTGCGGGGAAGGCTACATTCGCGGTAGCCCCAAGTGATCTCGGACCCCGCATAATGCTTGATACCGGATGCCGGGTCAAACGTTACGACATCCTCAACCAGCGAGCCAATCCACTCGGTCCGCGTGCCGGCATTCATAGATATCGCACCGCCGACCGAACCAGGAATGCCAACGGCAAACTCAAGGCCCGAGAGGCTACGCGACAGGGCATCGTTGACCAGGCGCGCAAACATCACGCCCGCACCGACCGTCAGCGTACAACCGTCATCGGCAACAACCGTGCGCTGAAACTCACGTCCGAGCGAAATGACGGCACCGCGATAACCGCCATCGGCAACCAGCAGATTGGAGCCCTTGCCGATGATGACCCACGGCACCTGCTCGCGATCGAGCACCGCCACGGCGCGGCGGAGGGCATGATAGCTATGGCACGTCACAAAGAGGTCGGCCTTGCCGCCGATACGATAGCTCGTATGACGCGCAAGGCGCTCGTCCTCGATCACATCCGTGTCGATCATGCCCGAGAGCGCCATGACGGCGTTAAACAGACCCATTAGACTTAAGCGTCTTTCTTGGCAGTCAGATACTCAATGAACTCGGGACCGACGGTCGTAACGTCGCCGGCACCCATGGTGAGCAGCAGGTCGCCCTCGCCCACCATCTGCTCGAGCTCCTGATTGAGCTCAAGACGGCTGGAGCAGTACACGACCTCCTTGCCAGGATGCTTGGCGCGCACGGTATCGGCGAGCATCTTAGAGGTGACACCCGGAATGGGCATCTCGCCAGCCGAGAACACATCAATCAGCAGCAGTTTATCGGCATTGGCAAATGCATCGGCAAAGTCGTCGCACAGGGCCTGCAGGCGCGAATAGCGGTGCGGCTGGAACACGACGTCGACGTGCTTGTAGCCCAGCGACGAAGCGGCGGCAAGCGTCGCCTTGATCTCGGTGGGGTGATGGCCGTAATCATCGACCACGGTGATGCCATCGATATCGCCCACGTGGGTAAAGCGACGGCGGACGCCCTCAAAGCTCGAGAGCGCCTTGGCGGCGGCGTCGATGTCAAGGCCCAGGACATGGGCGACGGTGAGCACGGCCGTGGCGTTGAGCATGTTGTGGCGACCGGGATTGCTCTTGATCTCCACAGCGTGCTCAGTGCCGTCCTCAAAGCGAACGATAAAGTCACTCTGGATGCCCTTGACATCCGGGTGCACGCAGACGATGTCGTTGCTCTCGGCAAAGCCGTAGGAAAGCACGTGACGGCCCGTCGACTTGGCGAGCTCGACCAGATGCGGGTCCTCGCCGCAGACGATGACGGTGCCGTCCTCGCCCACCAGGCTCATGAATTTGGCGAAAGTTGCCTCGATCTCCTCGATACCCGAGTAGTGATCGAGGTGGTCGGCCTCGACGTTGGTCACAATGACCACGTTGGGGTTCAGGAACAGGAAGGAGCTGTCGGACTCGTCGGCCTCGGCGACAAAGTAGCCGCCGGAGCCGTTCTTGCCGTTCGTGTCATAGCCCTCGACGATGCCGCCGATCAAGAAACTCGGATCCAGACCCATGCGGTCGAGCATAGTGGCGCACATCGAAGACGTGGTGGTCTTGCCATGCGTGCCGGCAACAGCGACGGTGGTGTAGCCGTGGCCCAAAGCAGAGAGCATCTTGGCACGGGGCCACACGGGAATACCAAGCTCGCGAGCGCGAACGAGCTCAGGGTTGGACTCCGGAATAGCGGTGGAGACAACAACCACGTCGGGCTTGACCTCGTCGATCGTGGCTGCCTCATGGCCCACGTGCACCTTCACACCAGCGCGGGTAAGCTGGCGGATATAACGTGACGTCTTAAGGTCGGAGCCGGTAACGGCATAACCGCGCTCGTGCAGAACGAGGGCGATGCCGCTCATGCCGGCGCCGCCGATACCGATAAAGTGGGCGCTCTTAAACTCGGGCGCGGAGGTTGCAGTCTGGGAATCAGCCATGTGCTCGTGTACTCCTTGCGTAAACACTGCCTGTAACCCGTTAACTGTACCGCACCTACCGCATCAGCGCGAGGGCGACCGACGATATCCCGTCTAACTAACGCAAACCCTCTACCGCATCGGCCAGAAGAGCGGCGGCCCTATCCTGAGCCAGACCACGCGCCGCCTGACGCATGACGTCGCGCTCTGCCGCGTCATCGACCAGGTGCAGCAGCTCATCGGCAAAGGCAGAACCGTCGATATCGGCATCGGCACAGAGCACGCCGGCCCCGGCGTCGACCAGATAACGGGCATTGGTGGTTTGGTGGTCGGCCGTCGCATGCGGATACGGCACGAGTATCGAGGGCACGGCGAGCGCAGCGATCTCGGCCACGCTCGATGCACCCGAACGCGAGAGCACCAAATCGGCAGCAGCCAGCATATCGCCCATGTTGTCGATGTAAGGCTGGACGCGGTAACGCTTCGCCTCCTCGGGCGTCAGCGCCAAAGCGCGCTCGGTCTCCTCAAAGCCGTCGGCACCCGTCGAATGCAACACATAGAGGTTCTTGCGCGAAAGCAGCTCGTTTTTGAGCGAAACCGCGCGCTCGTTGAGGTGCTGGGCGCCAAGTGAACCGCCAAAGACGAGCAGCAGCGTAGCGTCCTCGGGAACGCCAAGTGCCTTGCGGCCGCGAGCGCGATCGCCCTCGATCACCGAGCGACGTACGGGGTTGCCGGTCATGAGCACGTGGTCAGGGTCACCTTCGCGCTCAAAGACCGAGCGCGCTGCCGGCACCGAGATGCACACGCGAGCGGCGTGGGAGTTCATCATCTTGTTGGCCAGGCCCGGAACAGAGTTCTGCTCATGTAGCAGATACGGAACGCCTGCGCCCTTGCACCACCCCAGCAGCGGAACCTCGACATAGGCACCAAAACCGATGGCAGCATCGGGCTTGCCGACCTTTGAGAAATGACTGGCGAGCGCACGCTTGGCCTTGTTGACACGCCACAGCGAGGTCAGCGCCGTCCAGGGACGGGAGCGGTCGAAGCCCGTGACCGTAATGGGCACAAAATCAAACCCAGCCTCGGGGACCAGACGACCCTCGAGCTTGCGCGACTGGCCCACGAACACAACGTGGTGGCCACGGTCATGCAGCTCCTCGGCCAAAGCGAGCGCGGGGTTAATGTGTCCTGCCGTGCCGCCGGCTGCAATAGCAACGGTCATCTTATCGGTCATGGTAGTCCCTTCGTACACGCGGTCCCTGGTCGTCGGTGCGCAAACGCGCCGACGGGTCCGAGTTCAAATCGATTCGATTATATCCGCCGCCCGCGCTGCGAGGGCTGGGGCGCTGCGGACGACCTTGCGGCGCCGTCCGCGGACGTGGACGAGCTGCCGGCTCGGTCGCAGAGCCATCCAGAACGGTAAAGCCGCTACGCGAAGGTCGTTCACCGCGCACATGGGCCACGCCGGCGGTGCTCTCGTCCATAACGGCAAAGCTCTCACGGCGGCGGTCATACTCATCGCGGCGGGCGCTCTCGTACGAAACGCGCAGAATCAACCCGGCAAGCATAAGCGACACGATAATCGACGAACCGCCGTAGCTAATAAACGGCAACGGTTTGCCCGTCATGGGAAACACGTTGAGGATGCCAAGCGCGTTAATCAAAAACTGCACCGCGAGAATGACCGCGGAGCCAGACGCCATAAGCGCGCCCCGACGATCGGTCGCCTGCTCGGCAATGCGAAACGCCGAGTAGATCAGCATCGCAAACACCAAGAAGAACAGCACGGTTCCGACAAAACCGACTTCCTCGCCAATGATGGCCAGGATGTAGTCATTGTGCGCCTCGGGCAGATACGAGTACTTCATGGTTGAGTTGCCGATGCCACGGCCGAACAGACCGCCCGAGGCAAAGGCCATGATGGCAAGCGTGGCCTGATAGCCGTCACCATACTCGTCGGCCCAAGGGTTCAAGGCAACCTGGATACGCACCATACGGTACGGCTCTGCGACAAGCGCAATCACGATCACGAGAATGCCGAAGATTATCACGCCGATGATAAATCTGGGGTCGAGACCCGCAAACAACGCCATGCACATGAGGGTCAACAGGATGATCAGGACGGTACCGAAATCGGGCTGGATAAAGATCAGAAAGAGCGAAATTCCCAGGTAGATGCCCATCTTGCGAAGGAATTCGTTGATGTTGCCACCGGGCGAAAAGAAGCGATCAAGCATGATGGCCGAATACGCAATGGCAAATGGCTTTAAAAACTCGGAAGGCTGGAACTGAATACCGGCGATGTTGAGCCAGCGCGTGGCGCCACGGCTGCCGCTTCCCACCAAGAACACCAGCAGAAGCAAGAACATCATGCCGATAAGGAAGATCCTAAGCACATCCTCCCCAAACCAGCTGTCCGGCAAAACGCGCACGATGGCAATCAGCGCCAGAACACCAACCACGGCAAACGCGGCCTGTCGACCCAGGAAAAACGTCGCCGAGCCATTCTCGTGCAGCGCCTCGACCGAAGACGCCGAGTACACCATCAACAGGCCAAAGCACACCAAAGTAAACAGGCAGGCCATAAATATCAAACGGGGGCGCATGATGCGGGCGGGAACGCCGGCAATATAGCGTTCGCTAAACGACTGCCCGCCGCGACCGGAACGCGGTGTGCTACGCCGCGAGGAAGCACGGTCCGAGTCGGGCCTCCTCATACCTTGTCGGGGGCTCTCCTCTCTCACCGGCAACCCCTATTCCATTTGCGATTTCGCTGCAGCGGCAAGCTGGGCCACATAGTCCTTAAACACGCGGCCGCGCTCCTCATAGCCCGAGAACTCATCGAACGAAGAGCAGGCAGGAGAAAGTAAGATCACGTCGCCACGGCTCGACAGCGAACGGGCAACGTCCACGGCATCGCGTAGGTCATCCGCTTGGGCGATATCCACATCGCCATCGACATCGGCCTCGTCCATAGCGGCGGTGAAGCGCTCGCGCGCATCGCCAAAGCAGACGACCGAGCGCACGTTATCCATAACAACGCGCGCGAAGTCCGTGAGCGGCGTGCCCTTATCGTGGCCGCCGAGCAGCAAGATCACATCGTCATCGGGAAATGCCGTCAGCGCCTTCTCGACCGCATCGGTGTTGGTCGCCTTGGAATCGTTGACGTAGCGCACGCCGTCAATCTCGCCACACGGCTCCACGCGGTGCTCGAGCGGCTGGAACGAGGCCAGACCGCGGCAGACGCCATCGACATCGGCACCGACTGCCAGGGCAGCCGTGGCAGCGCACAGGGCATTGATGACATTGTGATGGCCCGAGATCTTGAGCTCGGATGCAGCGATGAGCGGGGTCTCGACGCCCTTCAGGCGCACGACCATCTTGCCGTCGCGCACAAAGGCGGCATCCTCGCCCTCGGGCTCGTCAAAAGCGACCTTGCAGATGCGGCGACCCGGCGTATAGATGTACTCATCGAACTCGTGAATGCCAGCGTCTTCGACGTCGACAACCACCAGATCGTCATCGACCATATTGTCAAACAGCTTGATCTTGGCAAGCGCATAGTTCTTATGGCTCTTATGCCAGCCCAAGTGGTCGGGAGTGATGTTGAGCAGCACTGCCACGCGAGGGTGGAGCTCGGTGGTCGTAGCAATCTGATAGCTCGAGAGCTCAGCCACAAACCACTCGTTGTGGGCTCGGCCGTCAATCTCGTTGACCGGCGGCTCGCCGATGTTGCCGACAGCTACGCTGGCCTCGCCGGCAGCCTTGAGCAGATAATCAGTCAGCGACGTGGTGGTCGTCTTACCGTTGGTGCCCGTGATGGCAATCCAGTTATCGGGCGACAGGCGATAGGCAAACTCTGGCTCACCCATAATCTGAGCGGCATGTTCGCGCCCGGCCTTAAAGAAGCCCGAGAACTCCGAGATGCCCGGGCACGTCACGCATACGTCATAGGCGCCCTCGACCTGTTCGGTCCCATAGACAAACGACGCACCAGCAGCCTCGAGCGCACGCGTGGCGTCATTGGGCTCAGAGGTGCCGCCGCCATACACGGTAACGGCACTTACGCGCTCGGGATGTGCCAGCGCCCAGCGGGCGACATCGAGACCGGATTTGCCCTGACCCAAAACGAGCAGGCTAAAGACATCAGCAAGAGGCATGAAAGACCACTATCCCAACTGGAAGAACAAAGCAAGGCCAACGGCACCAAAGGCCGCAGCGATAATCCAAAAACGGATGACGACCTTGGTCTCGGCCCAACCCTTCTTTTCGAAATGATGATGGATGGGCGCCATAAGGAAGACGCGCTTGTGCGTAAAGTGGAAGTAGACAACCTGAATCATGACCGAAAGGGTCTCAACGATAAACAGGCCGCCGATGATAAGGGAGACGACCTCGGTGTTGGTCATGATGGACGTGCAGGCAAACGCGGCGCCCAGGGCAAGCGAGCCGGTATCGCCCATAAAGATGCTCGCCGGATAGCAGTTGAACCACAGAAAGCCCAAGCAGGCACCGGCACACGCGGTGCAGAAGATGGACAGGTTCACGTCTCCGTGCAAAAACGCCATGGCAGCCATGGCGAGCATGGCGATCATGGAGGTGCCACCAGCAAGACCGTCAAGGCCATCGGTCAGGTTCACGGCATTAGAAAGACCGGCGATCATCAGCCAGCAAAAGACAATGTAGAGCCACGGGAACGAATAGCCGCAGATGGTGGTCGAAAGCACGCCAAGGTCGATCGTCAACCCACCGGGAAAACGAATCTCGGGGGCGACGCCGCACCAGTTGACGGCAAGCACCGTAAAGGTGACACAGATAATGGTTAGGCCGATCATCTTGGCATGGGGCGTCAGACCGAGCGAGCGCCCATGCGTAACGGAGGTCAGGTCGTCGATCAGACCCAGCACGCCGGTCGCCAGCGTGGCGAGCAGCACGAGCACGAGCTCGGTGGTGAGCTTGCCCATCAGCAGGCAGGTCAGCGAGATCGCGATGAGGATGACAACGCCACCCATGGTGGGCGTTCCCTGCTTAACCAAATGACGCTTGGGGCCGTCGGCACGAACCTGCTGGCCGATACCCTCGACCTTGAGCAGCTTGATCCACCACGGCATGAGCAGCAGCGCAATGGCGGCGGCGATGCCAAGCCCCAAAAAAGCCTGATACGTTGGATACGAGGGATTGCCGAACATGGGCTAGCACACACCTTCCACAAAGCGGTCGAGCTCAACAAAGCGGGAACCCTTGACCAGTACAACATCATGTTTTTCAAGCGCGCCGCCCATGCGGTCGAGCACCTGCTGATAATCGGAGAACACCTGGATGCGGTCCTCGTCCATGCCCATCATGCGCGCGGCATCGGCCATAAGCTGGGCCAGCTCACCACCCACGCACGCCAGCATGTCGAGCTTCTTGGCGGCGGCATAGGCGCCCACGAGCTCATGCATGCGAGGAGCCTCATCGCCCATCTCGCCCATCTCGCCCAGGATCGCCATGCGAGACCCCGCGCACGAAAGCGAGCACAGCAGATCGAGACCGGCTGCCATCGATTCGGCGCTGGCGTTATAGGAGTCATCGATGATGCGTGCACCGCTCTTGGCGCGCTTGATCTCCTGGCGGTGACCGGTGATTGTGAGGCCCCTAAAGGCAGCATCGATCTGCTCGGGCGTCACGCCCAGGCGATAGGCAACCGCGGCGGCCTTAACGGCATTTGGAACGGACTGCACGCCGGGGATAGCAAGCATGGTATCGATTGTCTCGCCCTGACCAAAATCGAGCGTAAAGACCGGACGGCCCTCGTCATCAACACGAACTTCGCGGGCGCGGACCTCATCATCGTCCGAGACGCCGGCCAGCATCACATCGATACCAGCAGGCCGGGCGAACGTATCGCGAATGAACGGCGTAAAGTCGTCCTCACCGCCCAAAACCAGCAGCGGCAAGAAGTCGCCGGCGGCGCACATACCCTGGACAATCTCGGCCTTAGCGCGGGCGATGTTCTCGCGGCTGCCCAAAATGCCGATGTGAGAGGTGCCGATCTTACTCACGATGGCAAGGTTGGGATTGGCGGACTGGGACAGGCGCTCGATCTCGTGGAAATGGTTCATGCCCATCTCGAGCACCAGGACCTCGGTACCGGCCGGGGCGGAAAGCACCGTGAGCGGCATGCCGATCAGGTTATTGAAATTGCCCTTGGTGGCCCAGACACGATAGCGCTTGGCGAGTACAGCGGCGAGCACGTCCTTGGTCGTCGTCTTGCCGATGGAACCGGTAATGCCAACGACCAGGCAGCCAAGCTCCAGGCGGTACGCGTGCGCCAAACGAAGCAGAAACTCCTCGGGATCATCGGTCAGCAGGATGGCGCATCCCTTGTCCTGCGCCAGCGAGACCAACTCGGCATCGGGCTCACGCGTCATCACGACGGCGCCGGCACCCGACTGGACGGCACGGGAAGCAAAATCATTGCCGTCGACGTTTTCACCGGGAAAGGCGACGAAAATCGTCCCTTCCTCGACCTGGCGCGAGTCGATAACGCACCCGCGGCATACCCGATCGACTTCTCCCGTCACGGTTCGGGCCCCTGTTGCGGCCGCGAGGTTGTTGACGGCGATCTCTATCATTGCAGCTCCCCTGTAAACCTAATAATGCTATCGGCGTATTGTATCCCAGCGCCGCGCATGCGTGGTGCAGGGCATGTGAACACCCCTCATATGGGACAACAAACCACGCCCCAAAGATTGTAACCCCCTACTTCGTGCGCGGGATGCCCAGCACGTCGAGCGCGTTGGCCATAATGGACTGGAACGGCACCGCAGCGGCATCTGAGCCGCTCGGCGTTCCGTCGAGCGTGATATAGCACAGCACCTTGGGTGATTGTGCCGGCGCAAAGCCCATAAAGGACGACATGTAGTTCTCCTTGAGGTAGCCGCCGTTCTCGTCGGCACGTTCGGCCGTGCCGGTCTTGCCCGCCACGTCATAGCCGTCAACCGCGCCGCCAACGCCCGTTCCCTCCGACACGACCGTCTGCATGCACGATGTCACCTGGGATGCTGCATCCTCAGAAATCGCACGCTCGCCTTCGCCCCAGTCCTTCTCGTCGCCTTTGCTGGACTTATAGAAGTGCGGGGTCATCATCACGCCGCCGTTGGCGATGCCGCCCACGGCACGTGCGATCTCAATCGGCGAGACAGACAGCGCCTGTCCAAAGCTCATCGAGCCCAGCGTGGCGCCGTCATACTGGTCACGCTCCTTGACGATGCCCAGGCTCTCGCCCGGAAAATCTACACCAGAGCTGTGACCGATGCCCCACTTGTCCACATAGGCGGCAAAGTCGTCGGCACCGATCTTGCGCCCCACCAGGACAAAGCCCACGTTGGACGAACGGCGCATCATCTCGCGCACATCCATGGTCATGGCATAGTTGCGCTTGTCGGGATCGGTGACGGTATCGTCGCCCACCTTGATGCTCGCCGGCACCTCAAACGACGTACTCGATCGCACGACGCCCAAGTCGAAGCCGGCGCCCGCCACGAGTGTCTTAAAGACCGAGCCGGGCTCGTAGGCGTCGGTAACCAGGCGCAGGTTCATATCCTCGGTCTTGGCGTTTTCCAAATCGGTCTGGTCGTAGGTCGGATACGAGCAGGCTGCCAAGATCTCTCCTGTCGTAGGATCGGTGACCAGCGCCGAGCCGTTCTTGGCCTTAGTCTTCTCAACTGCCTCTGCCAGGGCATCCTCGGCCGCACGCTGGATATTGACGTCGAGCGTCGTCACGATATCAACGCCGTCGACCGCAGCCACCTTTTTATAGGCACCGCCCGCGATATAGCTGCCGTCCCTCGCGCGCTCGCGTACGAGAGAACCGTTCGTGCCGGTCAGAAGCTTGTTGTATTGCTTTTCGAGACCAGTCAAGCCGTCGTTGTCTACATTCACTACACCCAGCACCTGCGATGCCAGATTGCCGTATGGATATACGCGCTTCATGGCCTGCTCAAAAAGCACGCCGGGCAGGTTCTTCTTCTCCAGCGCCACAGCATCGTCTTCGTCCACCTGGCGCTTGATATACACCCAGGTTCCATCGGACTCGACGAGCTTGCGGCAGGTCTTTTTATCGATTCCAGTTGCCTTGACCAGCGCCGACACCGTCTTGTCAACGTCCTCGACAAGCTGCGGGTTCACGGCGATGTTGCGACATTCGACCGACGACGCCAGCACGTTACCGTTGCGGTCGTAGATGGTGCCACGTTTGGCATAGAGGGTCTGCGCAAGCAGGCGACGCGCATCGGCACGCTCGCGCAGTTTATCGGCTTCGACAATTTGATAGTCGGCAAGGCGAAAGACGCCCAAGCCCAAGCCAAGCCCGATGAATCCCATGACGGCTTTGCGGCGAGGCAGCGGCGTGCCCGTGAGCCATTCGGTCGACGAACTCTTGCGCGACCTGGTGTTATGCACTTGAGGGCCACCCGAGCCGCGAAGTCGCGACGCCGGGTCGTTGCCACGGGACCGCCCGGCGTTGTAAGATTGCCGACCCGTTCCTTGATAACCAGAACGTCCCCGCGACGAGGGACGTCCAGAACCGCGGCCCCCATCGGAACCGCGGCGATAGTCATTTGTCATACTCAGCTACCGTCTTGCTACTGAGCGGTCGCGGTCGCGTTGGCGCCCGCGGCTGCATCCTGCGAAAAGTCAAGTGTAACGCTCTCGCTGGGCTCCACCATGCCATAAGCGCCCGCAAGGTCGCGAATGCGCGTGTCGGCGCCATAGACCGAATGCATGACCTCCAGGTCGGAGCTCTCATCGGTCGCCTTTTCGAGCGTGTTGGTAAGCTCGGCGTTGCTGTTGAGCACCTGGGCCGTAACGCCGGCGAGCGCCACGCGGGCGACGCCGATCGTCATGAAGATAGCCGCAATGATGCAAAACGTTTTAAGAACGCTCATGAAAACCGGGCTTACCGCCTGGTTTGCCTGACGGCCCGCGCCCGTGTAGACATCAAAGCGCGGCGTGCGCTGCTCACGGGGAGCAACGGGGGCCTGCGGCGTCTCACGATAGGCGGGCATGGCGTTCATATCATAGGCGAGTGCTGCGTTTGAAGTGTTGTAGCCCATGATATGCCGCCTCCCATCCCGAGTACGTTGGTAGTGTGTTTAAGCTTCGTTTATGGTGCGAGCGGGAGGTCCAATATCGCGCGGTCGCGCCTACAGACGCTGCGCCACGCGGATTTTGGCTGATCTCGCCCGAGGGTTGCGCTCAACCTCATCAGGCTGGGCAACCAGGGGTTTGCGGGTGATGACCTTGAGTATCGGCACGTTGCCGCACACGCACACCGGAATCTCCGGCGGACACGTGCACCCCTGGCTCATCTCCTTAAAGTGATTCTTTACGATACGATCCTCAAGCGAGTGATACGAGATGACGCAGATACGTCCGCCCGGGTTGAGCCACCTGGTGGCGGCATCAAGCCCTCGTTCGAGCACATCGAGCTCGTGATTGACCTCGATGCGAATGGCCTGGAAACTTTTCTTGGCCGGGTGTCCGCCATGCCGACGAGCGGCAGCCGGGATACCCGCCTTGATGATCTCGACAAATTGCCCGGTGGTTTCGATCGGTTCTTGCTCGCGGCGGCGCACGATCTCGCGCGCGATCTGCGAGGCGAACTTCTCTTCGCCGTAGACGCGTAGAATCCGGGCGAGGTCGTGTTCGTTATAGGTGTTGATGACCTCAGCTGCGTTTAAGGTGTTATTACCCGGATCCATCCGCATGTCCAATGGGGCGTCCTCGTTATACGAAAAGCCCCTGCCAGGGATATCGAGTTGCGGTGACGAAACGCCCAAATCGAACAGGAAGCCATCGACCCCGGGCACCTCGGCCGAGCAAAGCAGCTCGTCCAAGTCGCCGAAGTTGCCCTTCAGCAGCTGGTGCGGAACGCCGGGAACCTCGCGGTCCAGACGGGCGCCAGCGGCCTCGAGGGCCATGTCGTCCTGATCGACGCCGAGCAAAAGGCCCGTCTCCCCCACCTGCGCGGCCATCTTTACCGAATGGCCGGCACCGCCAAGGGTGCAATCGCAGACAACGGAGCCGCTCTTTAGCCGCAGCGATTCAAGTACTTCGCCGAGCATGACAGGTTCATGCCGATATTCTTGTGTCAAGATCCCACGCTCCATCCGTTACCCGTGCCTTGCCCTTACGAGAAGAAGAGGTCCAGCAGGGCCTCATCGTCATCGTCCTCATCGGCCGTAGCGCGGTCCCAAACCTCAAGGTGGTCGTAGTTGCCCACAACCGTGACCTCGCGGTCGAGGTTCGCCTGCTTGCGGAGAGACTCGGAAAGACCGATACGACCGGCGCTGTCCACGTCCATCGACGTGGTGCGCTTGTTGATCGCCCTCATGAGCTTCTGGTCGTTAATGTCACGCGGGTTAAAACCCTCGTGGCCCTCACGACCCGCGAAGAGTCCTTCGACCCACTTATCGAAGGCCTCGGCAGAGAACACGTACAGAGCATCGACATCCAGGGCTTTGAACACGCGAACGTGCTCTCCAAGCTCCTCGCGAAGGGGTGCAGGCAGGGACAGACGACCTTTTGCATCGAGATTGCGCTCGTATGCACCAGTCATTCCCATGTGCGCCCTCCCCTCGGTTACTCAGATGGCACGTACGCGGGGAACCACCCCGCCTGTCGACGTCATCAATAATATGGGGAACCGCCCCATTTTTCAACACCTTTCCCCACCCCTTCCC
>NZ_QSRV01000007.1:0-103457 GCF_003437235.1 Collinsella sp. TF07-1 | reverse complement strand
AGGTCTTCAAATTCAACTAACCTGACAATCGATTCTTATAGCAGAGGCCCCTTGGCCTTTAGTTTGATACAAGTTCCGCACGAGCCGGAAAGCACTTAATGTGCTTTCCGTGCGAGCAGGACTGTTCGCAGTAGCAAACTAAAGGCCAAGGGGCCCAGTCAACCTAACAGCAGCGATTACTCGGCAGTTAGTTGAATTTGAAGATCTTTGAGGCAAGACGGTATAGGCCGAGTGTGGTTTTGTCTCCGGCACGACCGCGGAGGTTAGTGAAGAAGCCGACCACACCGTAACGTGCACGACGATACATACGCTCGTCATAGGCCTTCAAATCATTCCACAGCGTCTTCAGGCGCTCATCGGCACAATCCTCGTCGGAAAGCTTGGTGAGCACCGAGCAGATCGCCATCATCATGGTGAAGTAGCCCATCATGTACGAACGCAGACGCGACGACTCGACATCGCTGTACAGGTGGTACGACTCCATCATGATACGCGTAACACGGAACTGCTGGTCCAGACGCTTGACCATCGTGGCCTCGTTGACACTCTGGCCCTCGCGACCGATAAAGTAGCGATAGAGGTCGATGTCGGCGTAGTACATGGTCTTACAACGCGGCAGCGGCACGTAGGCGTAGATGTTGTCCACATAGAACGTGTGCGGCGGCATGGGCAGGCTGGACTCGCGCAGCACATCCGTGCGATAGCACAGGCTGTGCATGAGCAGATTCTGGTCCAAACGGAAATGGCCGATCTGGTCCCAGGTAAAGATCTTTTTTCGAGGCAGGGCAAACTTGTAACCAATGGCCGTATGCGTACCCTCGTAAACCTTCTCGTACACGTAGTTCGAGATAAACAGGTCAACGCGCTGGTCGCGCTCTTCAAAGCCGCGCAGAATCGACAGCATGGTCGAAAGGGCAGCGCCGTCAAGCCAGTCGTCCGAGTCGACGACCTTGTAGTAGGTGCCCTGCGCCTCGCGCAGACCCGAAAGGACGGCAATACCGTGGCCGCCATTCTCCTGGTGCACCGCGCGGATGATTCCAGGATAACGGGCCTCCCACTCGTCGGCCTTGGCGGCCGTCTCATCCTTGGAGCCGTCGTCCACCACGATAATCTCGATATCGGTGGCGTAATTGCTCCCCTCCAAGATGGAGGTGAGGCAATGGTCCATGTCCTTGGCGGCGTTATACGAGGGAATACCGAATGTTATGACTTTATGCATGGCAGGCGATAATCTCATCCGAAAGATCGAGGGCGGAATTGGTCACGGCATCCATATCGTAGTAACGATACTCGGCCAGACGACCCACCGGGTGGAAGTTTGTCAGGTTCTGGACGCGCTCAAGATAGCGCTCATAGAGCTCACGGTTCTCGGGCTCAAGAATGGCGTAATACGGCGTCTCGCCCGAGCCGGGCGTATAGGCCTTGGAGTACTCCTTCATGATGGTGGTCTTGCCGGGCAGGACCTGACCAGTCATGTTCTTGAACTCGGTAATGCGGGTGTAGTCCTCGCTCGTGGTGTAGTTGACGGTGCCCACGGGCTGGAACTGATCCATATCGAGCGTCTCGAACTTCATGTCGAGCGTACGGTACGGAAGAGCGCCCAGGTCGAGGTTGAACAGCTCATCGAGCGGACCGGTATAAACGATCTCGCCGCCGTAGACCTTGCCACCGATCTTGACGGTGGTCTCGTCGATCTCAAAGAGATCGCGGGCGTCCACGTCGCAGAACACGTCGATCAGGTCGTGGTCGAGCATATGCTCGAACAACGCCGTGTAGCCGTCCTGCGGCATACCCTGGAAGGGAGCCTGCGGGAAGTAGCGGTCATCATCGCCCACAAAGATGGGAACGCGGCCGGTGATCGAGGGGTCGATCTGATCGGGCGTCTGGCCCCACTGCTTCATGGTGTAATGCAAAAAGACGTTCTCGTAGACGTAATCGGCGACCTCGGCAAGATCCGGGTCGTTCTTCTTACGCAGCTCCATGATGGGCACCTTGACATCCTTGCCAAAGGTCTCCACGAGCTTCTGATACAGCTCCTCGCCGCGCTCGTCACCAAAGGCGAGCTTGAGACTCGCATGGTTAAAAGGCACGGGCATAAGGGTGCCGTTGATGTTGGCGAGCACCTTGTGCTGATAATCCATCCACTTGGTAAAGCGCGACAGGAAATTGTGCACGCGCTCGTTAAAGGTGTGATAGATATGCGGACCGTACTCGTGGACCAGGATTCCGGCCTCGTCAGTGCAATCATAGGCATTGCCCGCAATGTGGCTACGGCGCTCCAAAACGGCAACACGATAGCCGATGGTCTCGGCAAGACGGCGGGCGCAAACGGCACCGGCATATCCAGCACCGACGACAATCATGTCGTACGCGCCGGCGTTAAAGCCTTCAGGCAGGCCTGAGGTAATCTGCATCGATACTCCTTGTCAAAAGCCACGGGCTCGTTAGCTGGGCTTTTCTCGAACATTCTTCGAGACATATTTATCAGAGCGATTATAGCGCTAATGCGTCCTATAATGAGCTTGCCACACAAGGAAAGCTCAAGCACCGCGGCGTACATAATTGAAAGGTAAACCCGCAAGCAGCGGGTTTATTCGTAAACAGCCGGGCGCCTGGAGCTTAGCGAAACGCTTGCAAGGAGTAACATGAGCGATTTCCTAAACCGTATGAAGTCTGCCGCCAAGGCCGACCTTAAGACCATCGTCCTGCCCGAGGGCGAGGATCCGCGTACCATCGTCGCGGCCAACAAGATCATCGAAGAAGGCCTGGCCAACATCGTCATCCTGGGCGATCCCAACGAGATCAACGTTCCCGGCGCCACCGTCATCGATCCGCGCAATGCCGAGAAGCACGAGGAGTACGCGCAGAAGTTTGCCGAGCTCCGTGCCAAGAAGGGTGTCACCATCGAGCAGGCTCGCGCCCAGGTGATGGACGCCACCTACTTTGGCACCATGATGGTCAAGATGGGCGACGCCGACGGCCTGGTCTCCGGCGCCTGCCACTCCACCGCCGACACCCTGCGCCCCGCGCTGCAGATCCTCAAGACCGCCCCGGGCACCAAGCTGGTCTCGGCCTTCTTCGTGATGTGCACCGACACCCCGCAGTTCGGCACTGACGGTACGCTGATCTTCGCCGACTGCGGCCTCAACATCAACCCGTCCTCCGACGAGCTCTCCGAGATCGCCATCGCCTCCGCTCACTCCTGGTCCACCTTCATGGGCAACGTTGAGCCGCACGTGGCCATGCTCTCCTACTCCACCATGGGCTCCGCCGGCGGCGAGGTCGCCAAGAAGGTCCAAGAGGCCGTGAAGTTCTGCAAAGAGAAGGCTCCCGAGCTCGCCATCGACGGCGACCTGCAGCTCGATGCCGCTATCGTCCCCACCGTCGCCCAGCTCAAGGCTCCCGGCTCCTCCGTTGCCGGCAAGGCCAACGTGCTCGTGTTCCCCGACCTCGAGGCCGGCAACATCGGCTACAAGCTGGTTCAGCGCTTCGCTGGCGCCGACGCTTACGGCCCCATCCTGCAGGGCATCGCCAAGCCGGTCAATGACCTTTCGCGCGGCTGCTCTGCCGACGACATCGTGGGTGTCGTGGCCATCACCGCCGTCCAGGCTCAGATGGCTGAGTAGCGGACGCACTCGCCCGAAGGCCGTACGGGCTAACCCCTGAAAACGTCCTCGACCAATGAAACGCCCCCGTTCTGCTCCTTCGGAGCTACGAACGGGGGCGTTTCTGGTCTGCGGAATGTTTTCAGGGGTTAGCCCGTACGGCCTTCTACTGCTACGAAGCATTCAGAGCATCTGGAGTGGACGGCGGCTTGGCTACGAGCTGGGGCTGAGGATCTGAATGGATGGGTGTCATTGCTGGGAGCGCAGGCGTTACTGGTGATGATCACTTTGGGACTGGAATTTCCGCCTGCTAGCAAAAAGGCCTCCTGAGCTGCTGCTCAGGAGGCCTTTCGTTCAATCGCAAGCGAACGCACTAGTTATTCGCGGTCAGACGCTCGACGTCGTGGGCGATCATGTATTCCTCGTCGGTGGGGATGACCATGACCGTGACGGAAGAGCCGGCGGCGCTGATGACCTGCGGGCCGTTACCCACGGCCTCGCGGTTCTTGTTGTTGTCGATGCGCACGCCCAGCCACTCGAAGCAGTCGCAGAAAGCCTTGCGGATCGACCAGTCGTTCTCGCCAATGCCGGCGGTAAAGGTAATGGTGTCCACGCCCGCCATGGAGGCAATCATGGAGCCGGCCTGCTGCATGGCCTTGTAGGCGAACATATCGAAGGCGAGCAGGCAGCGCTCGTCGCCCTCGGAGGCGCGCGTACGGATGTCACGGGCGTCGTTGGAGATGCCCGAGATGGCAAGCAGACCAGACTGCTTGTTCATCATGTCATCGACTTCCTGGTAGCTGTAGCCGCCCTCGCGCTGCAGGTAGCACACGGTAGCCGGGTCAATGGAACCACAACGGGTGCCCATCATCAGGCCGTCGAGCGGCGTGAGACCCATCGTGGTATCGCGGCATACACCGTCCTCGATGGCGGCGAGCGAAGCGCCGTTGCCCAGATGACACGAAAGCAGACGGTGGCAGCGCGAACCCAGGATCTCCTTGGCCATCATCCACTCATAGCGGTGGCTTGTGCCGTGGGCGCCGTACTTGCGCACGTGATACTTGTCACGCACGTCCTTGGGCAGGGCGTAGGTGTAGGCGACCTCGGGCATAGTCATGTGGAACGAGGTGTCGAAGACGGCCACGTTGGGCAGCTCCGGATACTTCTCGCGACAATACTCGATTGCCGCTGCCTCGCCGTAGTTGTGTAGCGGGGCAAGCGGTGCCACCTCGAGGATCTTAGCCATGACCTCATCGTCAACGACCGCGGAATCGTCAAAGTACCAGCCACCCTGAACAATACGATGCCCAATGCCATCGATCGTAAAGTCGGTCTTCTCGAGCTCTTCGAGCACGCGTGCGATAGCCGAACGGTGATCCGGGAAGGGGGCCTCCTCGGTTTGCTTGGCGCCACCGTTCTCGGAGTGGCCAAAGATGCCCACGTCCGAACCGATACGTTCGCAGTTGCCCTTGGCGAAAACCTCGCGGGTATCGGTATCCAAAAGCTGATATTTAAGGCTTGAGCTACCGGCGTTGACAACAAGTACGTTCATGAGACTCCTTTGCAGTGCGATACGGTCGGCGCAGACCCCTTAAGGCGGCCGCATGTTAATAAGAAGTTATCACAACTTAATAAATAACTATCAGGCATATCGCCCAACGAGCACAAAAGAGGGGCCGAACGGCGCTCGGTCGTCCAGCCCCTCCCCTTTTGCAATTACTTGCCGTTGACGATGCGCTCGACGTCGGAAGCGATCATGAACTCCTCGTCCGTGGGGATAACGAAAATCTTAACCTTGGAATCCTTGGCAGACAGGCACCAAGCGCCGTCACCACGCAGGGCGTTGCGGGCATGATCCATCTTGACGCCCATAAAGGCCAGACGGTCGGCAACGCCGGCGCGGACGGCCGGAGCGTGCTCGCCGATGCCGGCGGTAAAGACCAGGGTGTCCATACCGCACATAGAAGTGGCCATCTCGGCAGCCTTGGCGGCAATCTTGTAGACAAACATGTCGAAGGCGAGCTGAGCCTCGGGGTCGCCAGCGGCAGCGAGCTCCTCGACGTTGCGGCAGTCGTTGGTCTTGCCGCCGGTCACAGCCAAAAGGCCGGACTTCTTGTTCATCATCTCGTCGACCTCGTCGAAGGTGTAGCCGCCCTCGCGCTGCAGGTAGCACACGGTAGCCGGGTCGATGGAGCCGCAGCGGGTGCCCATCATGACGCCGTCGAGCGGCGTCAAGCCCATGGTGGTGTCCATGCACTTGCCGTCCTCGATGGCGCACAGGGAAGCGCCGGAGCCGATATGGCACACGACGACCTTGCGGGCCCCGCCGTTGGTCATCTCGGCGACCTTCTTGGAGATGTAGCGGTAGCTGGTGCCGTGGGCGCCGTACTTACGGATGTGCAGCTTGTCGCAAACATCCTTGGGCAGAGCGTAAGTCTTGGCGACCTCGGGCATGTTGAAGTGGAAAGCGGTGTCATAGACCGTGACGTTGGGCAGGTCGGGATACTGCTCCAGGCAGTACTCGATAACGTTGGCCTCGGGGTTATTGTGCAGCGGGGCGAGCGGAGCAACCTCGCGGATCTTGGCGAGGACGTCCTCGTCGACGAGGGAGGAATCACCGAAGTACCAACCGCCCTGAACGATACGGTGGCCGATACCCTCGATCTTGACGCCGTTGGCCTCAAGGTCCTTCAGGACGACCTCGATGGCGACCTTGTGGTCGGGGAACTCGATGTTCTCGGTCACCTTCTTGGAGCCGTTGGCAGCGTGGGTGAAGGTGCCGCCGGTAAAGCAGACGCGCTCGCAGGAGCCCTTTGCGGACACCTTGTGGGACTTGGTATCGATGACCTGATACTTAAGGGTCGAAGATCCTGCGTTGACGACCAGAACGTTCATGTGTCTCCCTACTAACAGGCGGTGTGGCGCCGCCAGGTTACATACGCTTCAATAATAAACCCAAACGCCCTCGCGCTCGGGTTTATTGCGTTGATATATAAGTTATCGGTGCCCAAATACTCATGACCTTTGGCGTGTAAGACGAAAGAGCGCGGGGATATACACAAGGGAAGAAATCCCGAGCGCGACAAGCAATACGACTCGAATGCCCGCAACGCTACTCAACACAGCGTTGAGCAGATAGAAAAGAACGGCACCCACCGCCACCATCTGGCTTTGAACCGAAATCAGTGAACAGCGCATCGAAGAATCGGCTGCCTTTTGAAAAATTGAGTATTTAATTGGAGCAAATAACGAGTACGCAACCGTCTGCAGCACATAGAACACGGGCAGCAAATTAGCCGGAGTAAGGGGAATCAAAAACAAAGCTGTCAGGAAAAGGCGCACGATGCCGCAAATACGCGCAAAGCGGCCCTTGTCGACATGAGCAATCGCACAGGGCACAATAAGTCCCATGGAGGCCGAGACAAGGAGCTGGACCGCAATGGTCACACCCGAAGCGACGGCATTCATTCCGCGACCCGCAAGCAGCAGTGAGAAAAAGTCTTCCAGGGCGACAAAAGCAAATGCCTGAGAACAGTCCATGATGAACGCTGAACGAAGAATGCCATTACCCGCAATAGCGGCACCGATCATCTTCGGGCTAATCCCATGTTCAGGTGTCGTCGCAGTGCCCCCTCTTCGCATCTCAGGAATGCAGACAACGACAAGCAACGTCAACACCATTGCGATGATATCTGCCGAAAGACCAATGAGATATGCACCGACAGACGAAATGAAACCGCCCACGCAAGCGGAGATGGCATAAGAGGCATAGAAAACAAATCGCTCAACGACATTAAGTCTTACGAGCTGGTCCTGAGAGACGCTGTCAATGTAAATCGCTTCGATGGATCCGCTCACACACGCAACGGCAAAACCCTTGAGAGCGAACGCACCGATTAAAAGCAGGGGAGAACGGACGAGAAGCAGGGCGGCGTAGTATCCAAGCATTCCCACGACGCCAACGAGACCGCTTGTCTTTCGTCCAAACCTATCAGCAATATAGCCAGTGGGAACTTCAAGGATGAACTTGCTCACTTGATATGCAATCATCATGTTAGAAATCGCCACCATCGAAAGTCCGACGAACTCAAGGTAGACAGTTAGAAAATACAAGATGGTGCTGAAGTTCGACAGAAAAACGAACGTCATATAAAGCAAAACCGTACGGTTTTTCATGCTCCGCCCTCCAAGAGTCAGCAATCTAAATCGGAATCTTGGAAAAGCATGAGGGCAAAGCTGTCAGCTATGTGTTACAAGGCGTCAATAATCACTTGATGCCTCGAAGCCAATTAATCTCACGAAGCAAGATGACGCAATAGGTGCAGAAAAACCGTCTGGTGTCGATCAGTCCAGGAATTTTGCCGATAGCAAAAGTAGATAGGCAAGGTTACATCACGCGAACCTTCAATGGAGCACTCACTCACTTCTGACCCATCCGATGCGAGAGAGGACCCAGACAAACTCAATATCAATCCCCCGGCTTGAAGAAACTCAGTCTGAGCCCTGCTTCCGTATTCAACATCACGGAAGCGAAAATTGACGAGCTGGGCTTCGGGACATTGATTGATTGCATTGAGACAGGGTGACAAATTAATGGGAACAGCGAGCCGGCCGCCCAGTAACTCGCGAATGGTCATGGCGCCCACAGATTGATGACCCGCTGGGCATGAAAGAACCTTGAGCTCCTTTTCACCCAAGTATTTCGAAGAAAGGACACTGTCCCTTGGTTCCTCAAATGAGATGGCCGCATCCGAAATACCAAGCACAAGTGATTCAAAGCATGTAGCCGTTGGCTGATGCCACACATCAAGGTGAATCTGAGGATGCGAGCGTTCAAACGAGTCATACCAGTTTTCGGCAAAAAGGCGCCCCCGCCCATGAAGGCAGGGGGCGTAAAGACGAAAGTGGCCATCGGGCGAAACGCCGTCGCTCCCCGATTGAGCGTACTTTTTGAGATCGTCGACTTGTGCCAGGATCACGCGTGCACGACGCGCAAATTCTCTGCCCGCCGAAGACAAAACAGCCTCCCCCGCCGATCGGTCGAGCAAAACAATCTGATACTCAGATTCCAACTTTTTGATTGCCGACGAAACAGCCTGCGGACTCACATGAACGGCGCGAGCTGCTTTGCGCACGCCGCCATAGTTCGCTACCGCTTGAAGGTATTCGAGTTGAGAAAGCTGCATAGATTACTCCAAAGGCAGCCAAGTCGACGGGCTACGCGCCCTCAGATGAGGTTCTCGTCCAGGTTTTTGCCGCCGAGGACGTGCATATGGAAGTGCATGACGGTCTGGCCGGCGTTGACACCCTTGTTGGAAATGACGCGGAAACCGTCCTCCAGTCCCTTGGCCTTGGCGACCTCCTGGATGGCGTGAGCCATGGCGCCCATGGTCTCGGCAGGCACGTTGTCGGCGATGTCGCTGTAGTGCTTCTTGGGGATCACGAGCGTGTGGACCGGCGCCTGCGGGTTGAGGTCGTCGAAGGCGATGACCTGGTCGTCCTCATAGACAACGGTCGAGGGGATCTCGTGGTTGGCAATTTTACAGAAGATGCAATCGCACATAGCTGGTTCCTTTCTTACAGACCAAGGTAATTATATTTGGTCGAGATGCTTAGAACGAAAGGTTATCATCGGTGTTGGCGGCCTCGCCGTCGGCGAGCACGTCGTTGCCGTCGACGTCCTTAAGGAGCACCGAGACCTTCTGCTCGGCATCGGACAGGCGGGTGCGCAGGCTTTTGAGGAGCTCGACGCCGCGGGTGTAGCTCTCGAGCGACTCCTCGAGCTCCATATCGCCCGACTCCAGGCTGCGGATGATGAGCTCCAGCTCCTGCGAGGCCTGCTTGTACGTAAGCTGCTCTACCGGGGTCTTCTCTGCCATATCTGTTTCCTTTCCTAAGGGTCTATCACTGCGAAACGCGGTCTACTCGACCGTATCGACCGTTGCTGCCACGTTGCCGTCTGCCATGCGCACGCGAATGGCGTCGCCAGGCTTAAAGGTCTTGGCACTCGTAGCCACACCATCATCGCTGTACGCGATGGAATAGCCGCGAGCAAGCACTTTGAGCGGCGACAGGGCATCGAGCGACGCTGCCGCACGGCTCAGGTCGGACGCTGGCTTGCTGAGCATCGTGCGCCCTTGATGCTCTAGGCGGGAACTCGCAAGCGTGAGCGCATGGCGCTTACCATCGAGCCCCGAGGTGCTTGTAATCAGACGCTCGGGCAAGCGCTCAAAGTTGGAGCGGAATGTCCCGACCGAGCGTACTATGGCGCCCGACAGGCGATCGGCAGTCAGCGCAAGCTCCGATTCGCGACGCTCGACCATAAATGTGGGGTCGTTGAGGCACGGGCGACACGCAGCGGCATCGAGCGCATCACCCAAGCGAGCCGTATAGGTATCCCAGGCACGGCGACCGCGCTGATCGAGCATCTCCAGGTCGACCTGGGCCGACCCAATCATCGATGCCATCGCGGCACCCAGACGCTGATGGCGCGCCTCGAGCACATCGGCCAACTCCGTCATAGCCGGCGCCACCGATTCTGCCGCCGCCGTGGGCGTGGAGGCGCGTCGGTCGCTCACCATGTCGCAAATCGAGGTATCGGGCTCATGGCCAATGCCGGTCACCACGGGCACAGGACAAGCCGCCACCGCGCGGGCAAGCTCCTCGTCATTAAAGGTCATGAGGTCCTCAAAGGAACCGCCGCCGCGCACCAGCAAAATACAGTCGGGCGCCGGCGTAATGGAAGCGGCGCGGCGCAAGCCCTCAATGAGCTCGGCCGGCGCACCCTCGCCTTGAACCTTGGCGCCCACGCAAACGAGCTCGACGAGCGGGTTGCGACGACGCAACGTGCGCTTGACGTCGTCGATTACGGCACCCGAAAGCGAGGTGACGACCGCCACGCAGGAGCAGAACACCGGGATGCGGCGCTTGCGCGCTTCGTCCATCAGGCCCTCGCGGCGTAGCTTTTCGGCCAGTTGCGCCACTTGTTGACGCAGCAGGCCCTCCCCCGCCAACGAAAACGAGCGGGCAACAAAGCTCATGCGGCCCGTGGCCTTATAGAGATTGAAGCTGCCCTTAAAGCTCACCTGCATGCCGTCGCGCAAATCGAAGGTGCGCTTGAGATAGGCGCCCTTCCAGATGATGCAGTCGACGGCGGCCGAGTCGTCTTTAATCTGGAAGTAGCAGTGGCCGCTTCGGGCGTTGGGACCACGGAAACCCGTGACCTCGCCCAGGACACTCAGCTGCGGAATGGCATCGAGCGCACCGGCGGCGATCTCTACCGCCTGGCTCACGCTGAGCTCCTTACGCTCCTGCTCGTCCGAACCGTCGAACTCGGCGGAAACGGCATTGCCGGTTAGATTCCAGCCTGCCACGCAGCCTCCTTTCGTCATCGTGCACAAGGGCTCCGGCCCTGCGCAAATTCAAGTCCAACACATAGTACAGCGCCGCGAGGACACGAATCCCCGCGGCGCCTGCCTGTCCCATTTGTTATCGGTTGGAGTTTCTGTTGTATCGAGCCATAAGATAGAGCAGCTGAATAATCGAGGTGAGCGCCGCAGCCACATAGGTAAGCGCGGCGGCCGTCAGCACCTTCTTGGCACCGTTGACCTGCTGGGAGCTCATACCCGACTGCTCAATATACGCCACGGCGCGCCGACTAGCATCAATCTCGACCGGTAGCGTAACCAGTTGGAACAGCACGCTAAACGAGAAGAAGATCAGTGCGAGGGTCGTGAGTCCCGCGATGTTCATAAACAGGCCCATGAGCAGCACGATGGTCCAAGTGTTCTGGGTAAAGTTGACGACCGGCACGAGGGCGGTGCGTACCTTCATCATGGCATAGCCGCTTTGACGCTGCGCGGCATGGCCTGCCTCGTGACAAGCGACAGCAACGCTTGCGACCGAGCCGCCCGAACGGTTGGAATCCGACAGATACAGGTTATTGTCCTGCGGGTTGTAATGGTCGGTGAGCTCACCGGCGACGCCCTTGATACCCACGGCGTTGCAACCGTTGGCGTCGAGCATGCGGCGAGCGACCGTGGCACCCGTGTCGCCGTCCGAGCGAACCTTGGACCACGTCTTGTACGTCGAATTGATATAGCTCTGCGCAGCAAGGCCAAGCACCGTGCAGACAAGAACAACCAGCAGGTACAGCGGGTCGATGCCAAAGCCATATCCATAGTAATAGGGCATGCGAATTCCTCCAAATCGAGTTACACGTTGGAGGCATTCTACCCACTCGCCCAGCAGGCAAATCAACATCGATGTTTTGGCAATGTCAGCGAAAACGGCCGAGAGCGAGCAAGGTGACGTGAAAGAGAAGCGACGCGTACTTTGGTACGCGAGCGACGATTGAACGTCAGATTGCCGCTCTCGGCCGTTTGCAGCGTCGAGCTGTTACGCGGTTTGGTAAAACCGCGTAACTATATACCTATAACAACTCAATCTTTCCGTCCTTCACGGTGAGCCCCATATTGCCGGAAAGCAGATCGTCCAGACGCGAGCCCACAAGCTCAAAACGCCAGCCTTCACGCAGGGGGCTCTGCTCGGGATGCTCAATGTAGTCAGCCAGGTCATCGCGCGAGGCAATGACCGAGGTCGCCACTCCCGAGCGTTCGGCAACCAGGCGGATGAGCGCGTACATGAGGTCGGTCACGCTCTCCAGCTCCGGCGAAATCTGGCGATGCCCACGCAACATGAGCGGCAGGCGATCGTGCGGGCAGCTCGCACCGCGCTTGATGGCCATGAGCGCACCGTCCACGTCGCGCTCCCCCAGCTGATCGGTACCGCGAATGCTACGGAACTCCTCAACGCGCACGGGATTGCGCTTAACGAGTGCAAGCAGCGTGTCATCGGACATGACCCACTTGCGCGGGATGTTACGGCGCTCGGCGCGATCCTCGCGCCAGGCGGCGAGCTCGCGCGCGATGCCCAACTGGTGACGGCTGCACGAATTGATGCGTTTGACCTTACGGAACGCCTCGTGGCGATCGGCGCGATAGTGCGACTCGTCAGCCAGCGGGCGAAGCTCGTCGAGCACCCAGTCCACGCGGCCCAGCTCGCGCAGGCGGCTCATCATCTCGGTATAGGCGACGATCAGGTACTTGACGTCATCGATCGCGTACTCAATCTGCTTATCGGTCAGCGGGCGACGCGACCAGTCGGTCAGCGACTCGGTCTTGGGCAGCGAGACGCCGCAAAACGTCTGCACGAGCGCGCCGTAGGAAATCTGCTGGCGCTCGCCCAAAAAGGCGGCGGCCACCTGCGTGTCAAAAATCGGACGCGGCAGCACGCCTACGGTATGAAGCATAACTTCCATGTCCTGCGAGCAAGCATGGAACACCTTGGTCACGCTCTCGTCGGCCATGAGTTCGGCCAAGGGAGACAGGTCGTCGATCACCAGCGGATCAACCGCGACGCTCTCGGCAGGAGTGGCAATCTGGACCAGGCACAGGCGCGGATGGAACGTGCGCTCGCGCAAAAACTCGGTATCGACGGCAATCGCGTCAAACTCACGGGCGCGCTGACAAAAGTCGAGTAGAGCCTGATGTGTGGAAATGTACATATCAACCCATCGAATAAGGTTAGGCCCGAAAAACACGGGTAGGATATCGGCATTGCCTTACAACTATACTCGGTTAGTCACAGAACGGGAACGTAAGTATGCGCTGCCTTATCATCCACAACCCGGCATCGGGCCCCAGCTCAGATGAAATCTACGCGTTCACGCACGCCCTCGCGCAAGGCGGCGACGAGGTCGTGATGCGTTTTATCGGCGATGGCATGGAGCCCGAGGACGCCGTGGCAGACGTGCGCGAGTTTGATCGCGTGGTGATTTCGGGCGGCGACGGTACCGTCTCCAACGTGCTCGACCAGATGCGCGGATGCGGTGTCCCCACGCTCGTCTTCCCCTCCGGCACGGCCTGCCTGTTCTTTAACAACATCGGTAATGCCCCCGAGGCAGCGGCGCTTGCCAAGGCTTGCCGCGCCGGTCGCACGGTCAAAGTGGACATGGGCGAACTCTTTTGGCTCGACGAGAACGGCAACGAGAAGCGCCACGGCTTTATCATCATCGCCGGCTCGGGCTTCGACGCCGAGATCATGATGAAGGCCGCCCCCACCAAAAACGATATCGGCGAGATCGCCTATTTCCTGTCGGCGCTCGCCACACCCAACCCCACGGTGGCGCACTTTACCATCGAGCATGACGGCATTGTCGAGGAGCTCGATGGCATCTGCTGCATGGCCGGCAACACCTCGGTTATCCAAAACGACATCAACCTGTTCCCCGATTGCCGCATGAACGACGGCATGGTCGACATCGCGGTCATCGAACCCGTGCGCACCGTTCAGCTGCTGCCTACTGTGATCACCGCTGCGCTTGACCCCGCCGGCAAGGTGCTCGGCCGTCCGCAGTTCAAGATCATCCAGACCAAAGAAGCCAAGATCACCTGCACCCCGTCGCTGGGCATGCAGTTCGATGGCGAAATCATCTCCAGCAACTCGGGCGTCTTTGGAGCCCGCGCACTTCCGCAATGCCTCGACCTCATCGTCGACGAATTCTCCCCACTCGGAAAATAGGAGGACCCCATGAACGACAATCCCCTGATCGGCTTTATTGTCATCGTCTTGGCCATGCTCGTCGGTTACGCCATCAACGTGATTCACCGCCGAAAGAAGTAAATCCACATTGGTATGATATTCATCCAGTTATCGACTCTCCCGCTGTTTATGCAAATCCTAAACAGCGGGAGAGTTTTCTTTTTGACCGCCGTCTAATGCTTTATTCAGCTACAGTAAATGCAGGGCGCCTTTATTTAACTAAAGCCATAAAATGAGTATTATTATCCGTTCATCGTATATTTCTTCACGCTCATCGAGCAAAGGCTGTTGTCGAGTGAATACTCTTTACACTTCCTTTAGGCTAGTAGATGTATTTATTAGCTGAAACTCCGTACGGTTTCGCGGGGTTTCAACAGTTGGGAGGGATTATGAGGTTTACTCATCCTGTCAACACGCTCAAGAAGCTCGGCTGCGGCCTTGCGTTTGGAGCAGCGGCTATCATGGCCATGCCGACCTCGGCGCTCGCTTGCACCCAGATCTACATGGGCAGCAAACTCACGGCGGACGGCAACACGTACTACGGCCGCGCAGAGGACTTTAGCCCGCGCTATATCAAGCACTTTGGCATTGAGCCTGCGCACAAGGACGGCAGCGAGTATAGCTCGCTCGAATCAGGCTTTGAGTACAAGTCCAAGGGCGCGACCTACCGCTACGCCTTCGTTCGCGACAACCCCTCTCAGTGGGAAGATCGCTATGACGCTTATTCCGAGGCTGGCATCAACGAGAAGGGTGTCTCCTGCTCTGCCACGCTGAGCACCTCCTACAACGAGAAGGCTGAGGAGGCCGACCCCATTACCGAGGAGACCGGCATCGGTGAGTACAATTACGCCAGCGTTATCCTGGGCGAGAGCGCCACGGCCCGCGAGGGCGTCGAGCTCCTCGGTAGCCTGGTCGACGAGCAGGGCATCTGCACCAACGACCAGGTCATCATCGCCGACAACAACGAGACCTGGCTGTTCGCCGGACTTTCTGGCCATCAGTGGATTGCCATGAAGCTCACCGACGACATCGCCTCGGTCAACCCCAACATCGGCAACCTTAACTACAAGGTCAACCTCGACGATACCGAGAACTGCCTCCACTCCAAGGACATTCAGACCATGCCCGAAGAAAAGGGCTTTGCCAAGTACTTCGAGGACGGCCAGTTCGACGTTGCCCAGACCTACGGTGAGGAAATTAGCGAGCAGGCCATGCATTCTTGGTCTCGCTATATCCAGGGCCGCGATTACTTCATGGCTCCGCTTGCCGAGGGCACCGACTACGAGATCGTTAAGGACGAGCGCGAAGATGCTCGCGCCACGACTGGCGCCCTGGTCCACGAGATGCAGCCGCTGTTCTTCCAGCCTGGCAAGTCCGACTGGAACACCTTTGAGATGATCCGCAGCTTTGCCACTCGTGGCGAGAATGTCGCCGGACTCAACGCCAACACCGACGGTGCCTATGCCATCGGCTCCAACCGCAACACCGAGATCCACACCTTCCAGATCCGTCAGGGCATGGACCCCGAGATCGCGACCATCCAGTGGGAGATGCTCTCCAACGCCGAGTTCTCCGTCGCTATTCCCTTCTACTCCGCACTGCTCACCGAGGTCAGCCCCTACTTCAGCGATCAGGATGTCTCCTTCGATCACTGTGAAGAGGAAGACGTCGTGAACAACGAGGAGCCCAAGAACTCCATCAATTACGTCCTCATGGACATCAACACGCTCGCCGAGGAGAACCGCGACCACTGCGCCACCGGCGTCCGCGCCTATCTCGACGCCCTGCAGAAGGAGCTCATCGAGCAGAACCTGACCGTCGACGAGGCCATGCAGGCTGCCGAGGGCACCGAGGCCCGCACCGCCCTGGCCAACAAGGCTGGCAAGGCCGCGACCAAGAACACCTACGTCAAGTGCAAGGCCATGCTCGAGGAGATGCGTGATTACCTCAAGAAGGGCGACTTCTCCGAAAAGTTCGTCCCGAGTGACTACGATGCCGACAACGACTGCCTGGTCGAGTCCATCACCTACGCCGACGAGGCCCTCTCCGATGAAGACGTTGCCGAGCCCGAGGTTAAGGAAGAGGCAACCGAGGAGAAGTCCGAGGGCAACAACATGGCCGCCATGGCTGTTGGTGCCGTCGTCATCATCGGTGTCTGCGGCTTCGTGCTCTATCGTCGCAAGAAGGCCTAAGACCCTCACGTTCTAAAGGAGGGCGAGACAGCGTGAGCGGCCTTGCCCTCCTAGCCCGTCATCTGACCGGCGGGAAACGCCGCTGAAATCTTTTCAAAAAAGATTTCCCTGCACATATATCGCTGTGCTATAGTGCAGCGCAACAGCAACTAGGTGTGACCGCGCCACGGCATCACGAAAGGAGCCACCAACATGAAGAACACGATGAAGTCTCTCAACAACTGGTGGTGGCGTGATGCGAATACGATCGGTCGACAGTGAGTCCCTCACGCCTGTTTTTGCGCTCTAGGTGATTGGAAGGCCTCCGGTTTCGACCGGGGGCCTTTTTCCATCTCGAGCCCGATCGCATTCGCATCACGCGCCTCCGTTTTTTCTTGCACTCCCCTTTTTGAAAGGACTTTCACCATGTCTCAGAACACCACCACCGCCCAGCCCCGCACCGTCCAGACCGCCGACCGTGGCAAACTCGATATCCGCGCACTTGTCTTGCTCGCCATCCTGCTTGCTGCCGGCTTCATTCTCAACTTCACCGTCGGCAAGGCAATCTCGGGCATCTCGGGCGGCATGATTAGCCCCGAGTTCATCATCTCGGCCTTCTGCCTCACCATTCTGGTCATTCGCCCCAACATTGGTCAGGCGCTCGTCATCGGCCTCATCTCGGCCGCCGTGATCCAGATCACCACCACCTCGCCGTTTGTCGATTTTGCCGCCGAGGGCATCGCCGCCATGCTCATGGCCCTCATCGTCAACGCCGCCGCCAAGGGAGGCCAGGTTAAGCCTGCCGTCGCCATCGCCGCAACGTTCGTGACCACCTTTGTCTCGGGCGTCATCTTCATGGTCATCAAGATGGCCATGCTTGGCGTGGTCGGCGAGCTCGCCGCCGCTATGCTGCCCGTCGTCGCCATGACCGCCGTCTTTAACGCCATTCTGGTCGGCGCCCTCTATCTGCCCATTCAGAAGGCCCTGAAGCTCAACTAACCCGCTCGGCTTTATGAGCCACCCCATCTTGGCGTTCATTCGTCGCTCGCGTACCCAAGTACGCTTCGCTCCTCTTTCGCGCCAACCTGGGGCCCCTCGTAAAGCCGTCTCCGCACTCCACCAACAAAGACTGTCCCAAACAACTAGCTCTTGGGGACGTTCTTAAACGACTAGTCATTAAAGAACGTCCCCGATGACTATGAAAGGTATCCATGGAAACGATCATCAACGTCGACGATGTCTCGTTCTCCTATGGCACGCAGACCGAGCAGGCGCTCAGCCACATCTCACTCAGCGTGAACAAGGGAGATTTCATCGGCATCATCGGGCCCTCGGGCGCCGGCAAGTCCACGCTTGCCGCCCGCCTGTCGGGCGCCGTGCCCCACCACTACACCGGCACGTTCTTTGGGTCCGTCATGGTTGACGGCCACGACACCTGCGAGGTCTCGTTGACCGACGTGTCGCAAATCGTCGGCAGCGTGCTGCAGGATATCGACACGCAAATGGTCGCCTCGGTCGTCGAGGACGAGATGCTCTTTGGCCTCGAGAACTTTGGCGTCCCCCATGACCAGATCGAGCAGCGCGTGAGCGAAACGCTCGAGACCGTCGGCATCAGCGACCTGCGCGACCGCGAGATTGCCACCCTCTCGGGCGGACAGAAGCAAAAGGTAGCCATCGCCGCCATTCTCGCTATGCGTCCGCGCGTCTTGGTTCTCGACGAGCCCACCGCGGCACTCGACCCTGCCAGCTCCACGCTGGTCTTCGAGACGCTGCGTGAGGCAAACCGCGCACTTGGAATCACCATCGTCGTCGTTGAGCAAAAGGTCGCCCTGCTCTCGGAGTACTGCAACCGCGTGCTCGTGCTCAACCATGGCGAAATCGCGCTGCAGGGCGAACCACACGAGGTCTTCGCGCATACCGACGAGCTCCGTGCCATCGGCGTCGACTGCCCTCGCGTCACGCGTATCTTCAATAGCCTCGAGGCCGATGGCCTGGTAAGCGGTACCCCTTGCTTGGATGTCGATGAGGCCGAGCGCCTGATTTCGGGCATCGTCGACCCCGCACACGCGGCCAGCGAAGCCCAGGCGCCCGCCGGCTCACCGCACGCACCGTCGTTGCGCCCTCATGCCAAGGACGCCGAACCCGTACTCACCTTCGACCATGTTGAGTTTGCCTATCCCAATGGCGGCGCCGCCGTACACGACCTTAGCCTGACGCTCTATCCCGGCGAGCTCGTGGGCATCGTCGGCCAAAACGGTGCCGGCAAGACCACGCTCACCAAGCTGCTCACAGGCCTGCTCAAGCCCGCCTCGGGCAGCGTGCGCGTCACGGGACTGGATACCGCGGCCGTTCCCACGAGCCGCATCGCCCGCGAAGTCGCAACCCTCTTCCAAAACCCCGACCGCCAGATCTGCAAGGATACCGTACTCGACGAGGTCGCTTTTGGCCTGGAGCTTGCCGGCATCGACCGTGCCGAGGCTCTGCGTCGCGCTCGACTCGTTATCGACCGCTTTGGCCTGCCTGCCGATGAGGCACCTTTCTCGCTTTCGCGCGGCCAGCGACAAATGGTGGCGCTTGCCTCCGTCGTAGTGGTTGAGCCCAAGATCGTCGTGCTCGACGAGCCCACGAGCGGCCTTGATTACCGCGAGTGCATGACCGTCATGGAAACGGTGCGCACCATGGCCGAGCGCGGCTGCGCCGTTATCATGGTCTGCCACGATATGGAAGTCGTCTCGGATTTTGCCGAGCGCATTGTGGTAATGGCCGACGGTAGCATCCTCGACCGCGGCCGCACGCACGAGCTATTCTCGAACATCGATCTCATGCAGCGTGCCTATGTTGAGCCGCCCCAGGTTATTGAACTCTCGCGCCGTCTGGCATCTTCCGTCTCGCCCGCTTTTGCACAGGTGAGCGAGGTCAGCGATGTCGTTCGCATTACCAAGGAGATGGTCCGCCGTGGTTAACGTCATCGACTACATGCCAGGCGATACGCTGCTGCATCGCCTGAACCCCGTCGTCAAATTGGGCCTCGCCGCCGCCATCATCGTCGGCATCTTCTTGTCCGACACCTACGTGGCGCTGCTGGGCTTTTTGGTGCTCACCCTTGCGCTGGGTGCCTATGCCGGCGTCGTCGACCGTCTGTTCTCGCTGCTCAAGTTGCTGATTCCGCTCGCGCTTATCATGCTGGTGCTCCAGCTTGCCTTTATGCGCGATGGCAACGTTGTGTGGGGCTTTATCACCGACACGGGCCTCATCACAGGATCGAAGGCCTGTCTGCGCCTGCTGGGTGTGGCGTTACCGCTCATCCTCATGCTCATGGTGACCAAGCTCAACGACCTTGCCAACGCCTGCGTCGAGGTGCTGCACGTACCGTATCGCTATGCCTTCACCTTTACCACGGCGCTGCGCTTTGTGCCGGTGTTTGGTCAGGAGATGAACGCCATCATGGAAGCGCAGACCGCGCGCGGCGTCGAGTACGACACCAAGAACCCTATCAAGAAGCTTAAGCTCATGCTGCCACTGTGTGTGCCGCTGCTCATCTCGAGCGTGGGCAAGACCGATGCCACGGCCTTGGCGGCAGAACAGCGCGGCTTCTATCTGCGCACGCGCGCCAGCTCGTACAAGCGCTACCCCATCAAGGGCCTGGACATCGCCGTACTCATCGTCAGCATCGCCCTCATCGCCATCGGCTTCCTGTTCTAGTTCGCCACCGACAGCAACCGCCCAACGCAAAAGGCCTCGGCTCGCACCAAACGAGCCGAGGCCTTTATTGTTTCACCAGATAAAACCTACCAAAATTAACCTGTCCCTTTTTGACGGGTCGGAAGCTAGAGGCGGTAGGGGACGCCGCTGCGGATGATGGATTCGCGCACCAGGACATCCATGGCATCGAGGGTGATCTCGGGCATCTCTCGATACTTCTGCAGCACCGATAGCTCGGTGCAGGCCAGAATGACACGGTCGCAGCCGCTACGGGCGAACTCCCACATCACGCGGTCGAACTTATCCATATCGGGCTCACGTCCGGCTTTCACATCATCGTAGATAAGCGACATCACATCGTTCTGACGTTTCTCGCTGGGATAGACAACCTCAACACCCGCAGCCTCGCATTCGCAGCCGTAGACGCCCGCGCCCACGGTTCCGTCGGTGCCCATAATGCCAATCTTGTGCACTGGCTCGGCCGGCATACTCAGGTTGGGGTCGAACTCGCACTCCCCCATCACCGCACCCGCAAGGGCATAGCGCACCGACTCACGCGGCATGTGAATAATCGGCACCTTCGTAAACGACTGGATCTGGTCGTAGAAGTAGTGCGACGTGTTGCAGGGAATGGCAATGTGCGCACAGCCCAGCGACTCGAGTGCCTGGGCACACTCTTTCATGGTCGCCAGCAGCTTGGCATGCTCGCCGGTCTTAATGGCAAGCGTGCGGTCGGGCATGGTCGACTTGGAGAGCACCACCATGTCGATATGTTCCTGATCGCAGGCAGCAGCCGTATGGCGCACCACCTGGTCGTAGTAATACGACGTGGCCTCGGCGCCCATGCCGCCGATAACTCCCAGCTTTTCCATCGCCGCCTCCTTGGTGACGCTTGCGCAATTGCGCGTATCATACCCGCGCCCGCCCGATGTAAACCGGACGGGCGCCGCACTCATCTACTTGTAATACGTCTTGAACAGCTTAAAGTGGCGCAGCTTGGTGTGCCACATGCGCAGCCAGCGGTTAAAGACAAAGTCGCCCTTCATAAACGAAGGGTCGGCGCCCTTGCCTTCCTTGTCCAGGCGATGCACCTTAGCGCGCAGCTCGGGATCCTTGACGTACTTGTCGACGACGCCCATGGGAACGACCATCCACAGCGCCTCGTCCTGCGCCGTCACAAACTCCGGCTCAAACGGGCGGTTGAACACATACTCGTCCACCACATACTTGGCAACGTTAAAGCCGCTGTTAGTGACGTAGTAGTTGCTGCGACCTTGGCGCGTGTTGAAATCGAAGAACTTAAACGAGCCGTCGCGCTCGTCGTACTTAACGTCAAAGTTGGAATAGCCCACAAAGTGAAGGTCCTCGAGCAACTTGCGCACGCCGCCCATGAGCTCGTCATTGGGCTCGGTGATGATACAGGCGTGGTTGCCGACACCGTGAGGCTGATGCTCCTCGAGCAGCACGTGACCCAGGCACATCATGCGCACCTTGCCGTTGCGGTCGGAATAACTGGTGAGTACGCGCATGTACTCGTCATTGCCGGGCACGCGATCCTGCAAGATCAGGTCGTCGGTGTAGCCGCTGGCATACGAGTCGCGAATGACCTGTTCCAGCTCGGCACGGTCGGCAATCTCATAGGCCTTTTTCTGGCCCTCGAACTCGTGCTGCCACCACATGATGCCGTCAGAAGGCTTCAGAATCATCGGGTAGGGAAAATCGATCTGGTCGAGCACTTCGGCAGGCGCCTCGCCTTGGGCGTTCAGCATCGCCATGGTGAAGGTAAAGGTATGCGGATAGGGCACGCCATGCTTCTCGCACAGCTCGTAGAAGATCTCCTTCTTCTGACACTGTTCAAGCATGCTATAGGGAGCGTAAGGCGCGACGATGTTATCCGCCAACTCATGGGCATCCTTGGCCTGAGCCACGAGGGCAACATAGTTATCGCCACAGCCCACAAGGACAATCGTCTTATCGGCATGCGCTTGGGCAATGCCGTTGACGGTCCTGAGCATCACGGGCATGGTATCGATATCCACGTTGGGCGTGTAGTCGATAATCTGGCTGCGGTACGCGGGACCCGTCTGATACTTGCCAAAGACCAGACTCTTGACCTGGTACTCCTCGTAGAAGGCGCGCGCCACCGAATAGGCGTTGATGTCGCCACCGAGCAGCACGGGAATGAACTCGCGCTCTGTAAACTGCAATGCCATGGAAACTTCCTATCATGAACTGCCCACACAACGGGCGGTCTTTGCGCAACTGATTTATTCTAGCGTGCCAAGCCGCCGGCGCCCAAAGCTCCACCGTATCTATGGCAATCGACGTGATCGTCCAGCATAAAGCCGCACTCACCGCGATGGGGCCTTGTAGCCGCAAACCCCCTGTTGAGATAGCTTTCACGACCGAAAGCCCGTCCGCAAACAGGCCCCCGTAACGTTAAAGTTGAACTCTATGGTTTCTCAACAATTCATCATAACTGCAGGTCAAAGCCAAAGCCTCAAGTTCAACTTGACCCTTTGGAACCTTTAAGGTTCAAGTTGAGGTCGAAAGCAGTAGTAGAATACCGTTCGAACCATAACCTACGATTGATTGCAGAGGGACTGGATGCAGCATTCGAATCATCGCGCCGCAGCGCTCATTGCGTCGAAGCCGGCTCGTATCATCACGAGCGCCGCACTCGCCGTTGCGCTGACGGCCACGCCGATGCTCTCCCCCGTTGCGGCGTATGCCGCCTCGCAGGCAACGCAGGACCAGCTTTCCGCAGCCCAGCAGAAGATCGAAGCCGCCACGAGCGCCTACAACGACGCCCGCACCAAACTCGATGACCTGCAAAAGCAGATTGACTCCAATGAGGCAAGCATCGAGGAAATCGAGGCTAAGCTTCCCGAGCAGCAGGCCAAGGCAAGCTCCGCCATGCGCGATCTGTACAAGTATCAGAAGGGCACCAACCCCATCGTGAGCTTCCTGGTCAACGCGCAGAGCCTGGGTGAGTTCATCACGACCTGCAAATACACCAACCAGATCACGAGCTCGAGCGTCGACGAGATCGAACAGCTCAATAACATGCAAACCGAACTCGAGCAGAACAAGGCTGAGCTCCAGCAGGCCAAGTCTCAGCTTGAGGCAGAGCAGAAAAACGCCGAGAATGCGTTGGCTCAGGCCCAGCAGCTCCGCAGCGAGGCACAGGCAAAAGCCGAGCAGGAAAATGCCGCCGAGCTTGCCAAGCTTGAGGCCGATAAGGCCGCTGCCGCCGAGAAGCTCTCGGGCGAGGGCGTAAGCGGCAGCAATTCCAGCAGCCAGGCCACCAACACCAACACCACCATCGGCACCACGGTGAACAACGCCAATACCGGTAGCTCCGATTACGATTCGTTCATTAATGAGTGGACGAGCCGCATCGACAATTATCTAGCCGGCTCCCCCATGGCAGGCCAGGGCTATAACTTTGCCGTCGCCGCTTGGAATACCGGTGTCGACCCCCGTTGGTCCCCCGCCATCGCCTGCATCGAGAGCACCAAGGGTGCTTATTGCGCCAATTCTTACAACGCCTGGGGCTGGAGTGCCCGTGGCGGCGGTTGGCGCAGCTTTGGCAGCTGGAGCGAGGGCATCTCCGCTCACGTTGCCTATCTGGGCGCCAACTACGGCTCCACCCTTACCCCAGCAGCGGCCAAAAAGTACTGCCCGCCCACGTGGCAGGACTGGTACAACAAAGTCGCCGCTCAGATGAACCGCATCTAGGTGCAACTGCAAAGGGCCCCAATGGGGCCCTTTTCTTTTAGGTAGCGGAGGTATCGACGACGCCGGTCGCATTGGCAACCGCGACTATGACGATCATGCATAGGAGCAGCATACCCAATGCCTTGAGCCAAAGTTTCGCGAGTTTCTTGCCGCGATAGCTGTCGAGCAGTGTGAATCGCCGACGAAGACGGCGCTTATCGAGCAGCGCAAAATGCATAAGCACCATAAGGCCATCGACAAAGAAAAAATACTCGATTATGAGAAGCCACGTCGGGTAGCCTTGGTTTGCTCCCGTGGGGTGAAAGACGGCAAAGTGACTTCCGGCAAAGAGCACAAGTAGCGAGAAGCAGACAAGCGTATTCCAAATGCGCCCCAGAGACTCCGGAACGCGAGAGAGCAGACCGCATGCAGCGGAGGCGGCAGGCCTAGGAAGCCCTGCGGGGTTCTGGAGCCCTTGGAGCGTCAACACCGTCTCCGAGGCCGGAGTACGGACAGGCGCAGGTGTAGGAGGCCGCACGGGGCGGCTCAGATCGTATGCCGAGCGCGTCGCCCGTCCCAACGCTTCCGCACTCGCAAAACGCTTGGCCGGGTCGAGCGCCATCGACATGCAGACGGCATCGGCAAGTGGAGTGGGAATGCCACGCGCCTCGCATTGCTCGTGCATGTCGAGCCCTGGTTTAGGGTCGACTCCCGTCAAGCAGAAGAACAACAGGGCGCCAAGTGCGTAGACGTCGCTGCGTACACTCGTCTGCCCAAACCCATACTGCTCGGGTGGCGCATAGGGTCGCGTGCCAAACTTGACGGTGTCTGCATCGGCGCCATCGCGCCACACGCGCGCGATCCCCAAGTCGATAATCACCAGCGACGAAAACGTCAGGCCCTCATCGAGCGTACAGTTCGCACCCGTCACGATGACATTCGACGGCTTGAGGTCGCGATGGATCACCGGCGCCGACGTCTCCCCCGCCATTGCAAAACCGGCGTGGAGCTCGCCCACGGCATCGCATAGGGCAGGATACAATTCACGCGCATAATCGGGGGTGGCTCCCAGACGGTCCACCAGCACCCCGAGCGTCTCCCCTTCGATGTATTCCATAACCACGTTGAGCTCGTCGCCCACACGACGACAATCGACGATTCTGGGCAGGTGCTCAAAACGCCTGCCTGCCCGCTGGGCGGCAAACAGACGCTCGTATGCCCCGCCGATTTGAGCCGAAGCATCGATGCGTTTACGGACAAAGGGGCCGAGCGAACCACCGCCGGTTCCTTCAAAGTACACGAGCTCGGTTGTTTCAACGGACGAGCGCTTAAGTACACGCTCCACGCGATAGCTGTCGTCGCGATCGAGCGACGCCAGATGTTCGGCAAGCGCTGCGGTCAGCTCGTCATCGGAATATGTTGTGGTCTGAGTATCCATAGCCTCCATCATAGCGCAGGGCGCAGACACCCCATGGCATCCGCGCCCCGTTCGTTTGCATCGTTGTTCGGCAGCTCCGCCGGCTCAGATATCAGCCGCTAACTCACCGTCTCCTCGCCAAAGCGATACAGCTCCTCGTTGACCTTTTGGAGGCTGCACCCGCGATCGATGCAAAAGATGATAATCGCATCACGGCGATCCTTGCAGTTGAGGACGCTTACCCCGGCAGCCGTCAGTGCACGGTTGGCCTCTTTGAGCGTCAGCGCCATCGCAAAGGCAATCTGCAGCACCTTATTGCGACTCGGGTGACGCGCACCGGTAAAGATCTGATAGCCAAAGGTCTCATTGAGATCGGCCATACGAACCACGCGCGAGCGCTCCAAGCCCTTTTCCTGCAGCAGCTGCTTCAGGTAGTCCGAAAGCGACGGGGCAGCAAAGTCGTGCTCCCTGATATAGCCATCGATGTTCGGCGCATCGAGAAGCTCATTGAGCAGCTCCTCGGTCAGCTTTTTATCGGGCATACGACTTCACCTCCCCCAGTGCATGCAACATGCTAGAAACCGCTTACGTCCGAACGCTCCCAGCTAGCAACCTGGTCGGGAGACACCGTACCCAGCGCCTCGAACTTCCAGGAGCCGCCCGCCTTCAGATGATTGGTGTTTGCAAGAGCCGTTCCAACCTGGTTGCCATCGGCATCATACAGAACATACTCAATCTGAATGTAGCTCTTTTCCTTGTCCGTGTTATTGGTAAGCGTGCCCGTGATCTTATAGGCAAACTGACTGGAGGTGTCTTCAGCCTCGTCAGCAATGGTATACGGTTCTTGCGATTCTTTTTGCTCCTCAGCCTGCTGTGTCGCCTCGGCAGGTTTTGCCGAATCGCTCGCAGACGAATCGGTTGAATTGCCACCCATGGAGCCCACGGCACCGACGATAACCAGCACCACGATGACGCCTAGGACAATCTTGCCGATCGGCTTCTTTCCCTCTTTTGCCATTATTCATCCTTCCTACGATCCGGCTACCGTGCCGGCACACAGCACATCGTAGAAAGGATTGAACTTGAATTCATTAGCTGAGGGCTAAGGTTGCGGTAAACGGCCAATGCAGCTATCCAGACGCCGAGCAAACGCACTTTGCGTGACCGTCTGCTGGCAGCGCATCAACCCACCGTGACGGATTTCCCGGTAAAGGCACTGATCATCATTAGGACAAAGAACACCAGGTAGCTGATGCTCAATAGGTACGCAATGATCAGGAAGACGACCCAGCCGACATTGGTCTTACCGTCGGCGCGGCGCTGCTCGCGAGAACGGCACAGCCAGACCGTCACGCCGATGGCGGTGATAAACAGTACGAGTGCCGCCGCAGCCAGCCCAGCAAACACAAACATCACGCCAATGCTCACAGCGATGACCGGAAGCAGCAGCAAACCGCATCCGCATCCACCCGGACTATATACGGCAGACTGTCGGCGTCGTTCCATCGTCACTCCAAGCCAAGCAATCGTTTGTAGACATCGAGGCCTTTGAGTAGGATTTCCTCGTCAAAGAGCATGGTATCAGTGTGAAGGGCGCTCGTGGCATAGGCGGGACAGCCATCCGAATCGATCGGATTATCTTGTCCCTCCGGCACGCCCGTACCCAGGAGGAAGAACACACCTGGCAGATGGCGCTGATAGAAAGCGAAGTCCTCGGCAATCAGCAAAGGCTCATCCACGAGTTGCAGCTCGGACAAGACAGGCGCAATGTGGGCGAACAGCACGGGGTCGTTATCGACCGGCGGATAGCCCTCGGCAAAGTCGAGGTCGTACGTACAGCCTGTTGCGGCGCAGGCCTCGTCCAACACGCGGCGCACGCCCTCACGCGCACGGTCGAACATGTCGTCCGTAAACACACGTAGGCTGCCGGCAACATGGGCCTCCCCCGCCACCGCATTGCAGACGGTGCCGGCCTGCAGCAGGCCGAACTTACCAATGCAGGGCTCGTCGACACCCAACTCGTCCATGAGCTCGCGCTCGGAAACCAAGAACTTGGCAGCCGCCAGCGCCGCATCGTGCGACTCCTCGACCGGAACGCCATAGGTCTTAGCGATATGGATGCTCGTGCCATGGATATGAATGTGTGTCTCACTCGAACGCGCCAGCAACGGACCGGAGCAGCTCGCCAACGTGCCGGCGGGCAGATCGGGCCACACGTGGAAGCCGAAGATGCGATCCACCCCGTAGCGCTCGAACACGCCGCTCTCGCACACCGTCTTGGCACCACCAGTCGTCTCCTCGGCCGGCTGAAACACAAAGAGCACATTGCGCTTAATGGCGCCCGGCTGCTCACGGATCGTACGGTCGACAAAGGTTGCCGCCGAAAGCGCCATGGCCATGTGTCCATCGTGCCCGCAAGCATGCATCTTGCCGGGATGGGTCGAAGCGAACGCTGCCCCCGTTGCCTCGGCAATGGGCAGCGCATCCATATCGGCGCGAATCGCCGTGGCATGCGCGGCGCCAACGCCAGCGTCGAAGAAAGCGCAGACGCAGCCGGGGCACGGATGGGTCACCTCGCAGGTGAGCGGTGCCAACACGCCCTCGATATAGGCGATCGTCTGCGGAAGATCGAAGTCGAGCTCCGGGATCCTGTGCAAGTCGCGGCGGTAGCGACGGAGTTCTTGGAGCTCGGCCATATTGGTTCCTTTCGTAGGTGCGCGTCGGCTGCTATCTATTGTGCCGCAAGATTGCTACACCCTTATTTCCAGCATATCCCTGCATTTTTTAAACGTTATATACGAATACTCTTGTTTGGTAAAGTGCAACGTGGTAGGGTCGTTACCACTTGATAGAGGCGCGGGCACGAAGAACCGCGGGTGAGCCGGCAGGCTTTGACCCCGTGGGGAGGCGAAACCCGCCGAACTGGGCTTTTCGGGCACGAACAACCTGGTGGGCCTGCGGGAAACACCCGCAGGACTGTCTGCAGCAATGCGGGAGCGCTATCCGGACATTGGGTCCACGCTATGCGGATTCGATGCGCAGATGGCGCCGTCTGGATAGCGAGGTTTACGGGACATGGCATTAACCCCCAACGAGGCATATGCGGCCAAGCAGCCGTTTGTGGACAAGAAGACGCTCGAGCATATCGTCGAGCAGTTCCCCACGCCATTTCATCTATATGACGAGGCGGGCATCCGACGCAACATGCAAGAGGTGCGCGACGCCTTCGCATGGAACCCGGGCTTTAAGGAATACTTTGCCGTCAAGGCCAATCCCAACCCGGCGCTCATCTCCATTCTCAACGAATACGGCTGCGGCTGCGATTGCTCGAGCTATACCGAGCTCATGATCGCCCGCTCGCTGGGTATCACGGGACACGACATCATGTTCTCATCCAACGACACGCCGGCAGCGGACTTTGAGCTCGCCGACAAGCTGGGCGCCATCGTCAACTTTGACGACATCAGCCACATCGAGTTCTTTGAGCGCGTCGCAGGCCCCATCCCCAAGACGGTCAGCTGCCGCTTTAATCCGGGCGGTCTGTTCCAGCTCTCCAACGGCATCATGGACAACCCCGGCGACTCCAAATACGGCATGACCACCGAGCAGCTCTTCGAGGCCTTTCGCACGCTCAAGGCCAAGGGCGCCGAAAACTTTGGCATCCACGCATTCCTTGCCAGCAACACCGTCACCAACGACTACTACCCCAAGCTCGCGCGCATCCTCTTTGAGCTTGCCGTGCGCCTGGAGCGCGAGACCGGCGCACACGTCGCCTTTATCAATCTGTCCGGCGGCGTCGGCATCCCCTACCTGCCCGAGCAGCAGGCCAACGATATCCATGCCATCGGCGAAGGAGTGCATGCGGCCTACGACGAGATTCTGGTTCCCGCCGGCATGGGCGATGTGGCAATCTGCACCGAGATGGGCCGCTTTATGATGGGCCCCTACGGCTGCCTGGTCACCAAGGCCATCCACGAGAAGCAAATCTACAAGGACTATATCGGTGTCGACGCAAGCGCCGTCGATCTGATCCGCCCTGCCATGTATGGCGCCTACCACCACATTACGGTGATGGGCCAGCCGGGTGGCTCCGACAAGACCGCGGCGCCTGTCACAAACACGTACGACATTACGGGCAATCTGTGCGAGAACAACGACAAGTTCGCCATCGACCGCGAGCTACCGCGGGTCGACATGGGTGATGTGCTCGTGATCCACGATACCGGCGCGCATGGTTACTCCATGGGCTACAACTACAACGGCCGTCTGCGCTCCGCCGAGGTGCTGCTGCGCCCCGATGGCTCGGCCGACCTCATCCGCCGTGCTGAGCGCCCGGGCGATTACTTTGCCACGCTCGACGTGCTGCCTAGCGGCCGAGAGCTGCTGGCCAAGTCGCGCGCCGAAAGTGCCCGCCGTCGCGCCCAGGACGAGCGTCTGGCCGTCGCCGCTCAGTGGAACAAACGCATCCAGATCGCGGAAGCGAAGGAGAAGAACATGGATATCCGCAACCTCGAGGGTTCGATCGTCGCCCTCGTCACGCCGTTTAAAAAGGACGGAAGCGTCGACTTTGACGCGCTCGAGCGCCTTATCGATTTCCACCTGCAAAACGGTACCGACGCCATCCTCACCCTGGGCACCACCGGCGAGAGCGCCACGATGACTGACGATGAGGACAACTCCGTTGTCGCCGCGGTGGTCAAGCAGGTTGCAGGCCGTGTCCCCGTCATCGCCGGCTCGGGCTCCAACTCCACGCAGACCATGCTCACCAAGTCGCTCACCTATCAGGGCCTGGGCGCCGACGGCCTGCTGCTCATTACCCCCTACTACAACAAGTCCAACGAGGAGGGCATCTACCAGCACTTTAAGACCGTTGCCGATGCCGTAGATATCCCCTGCATCCTGTACAACATCCCCGGCCGCTGCGGCTGCGGCATCAGCGAGCGCAACGTAGAGCGCTTGGCCGCGCACCCCAACATCATGGGTATTAAAGAAGCCTCGGGCAACGTCGCCTACGCGGCCAAGATCGCCCACCTGCTGTCCGATGACTTCCGCATGTACTCGGGCGAGGACGCCCTCACCGTGCCGCTCATGAGCCTGGGCGCCTCGGGCACCATCAGTGTGTGGGCCGATGTTCAGCCGCAGCTCGTGCACGACATGTGCCGCGCCTATCTGGACGGCGACGTAGCGCGCGCCCGCGATATCCAGATTGCCGGCCAGCCGCTCATCAATGCCCTCTTTAGCGAGGTCAACCCCATCCCAGTTAAGGAAGCGCTCGCCCAGATGGGTATGATCGAGGCAAACTACCGCATGCCGCTGTGCCCCATGGCCAACGACACGCGAGCCGCACTTACCGATGCTCTGAAGGGAGCTGGTCTGCTTGATTAAGACCGTCATTATGGGAACGGGCCGCATGGGCTCGCTCATCCGCACTACCGCCGAAGGCATTGTCGACGCCGCCGGGCAGCCCGTTTTTGATATCGTGGCCCACATCGGCTTCGACTTGTCCGAGCTCGAGAGCGCCCCGGCAGCCGACGTCATCATCGACTTCTCGAACGTCGTGACCTTCGATGCCGTCGTCGCCTATGTCGAGTGCACGGGCGCGGCGTTGGTCTCGGGCACTACAGGCTACACACCCGATCAGATGGACCGCCTGCGCGAGCTGGGTCAGAACGCCCGCGTCATGCACTCCGGCAATTACTCCATCGGTATCGCAGCCCTGCGTCATCTGGTAGCACAGGCCACACGCGAGCTGCCCGGCTTTGACTGCGAAATCGTCGAGACGCACCATAACCAAAAGATCGATGCCCCCAGCGGCACTGCAAAGCTGCTGCTCGACGCCGTAGTCGAGGCCGAGCCCAAGGCAGGCTACCACCCCGTCTATGGCCGCGAGGGCATGTGCGGAGCGCGCGACCCCAAGGAGATCGGCATGCACTCGCTGCGCGGTGGCACTGTCGCCGGCGTGCACGAAGTGAGTTTCTTTGGCCAGGACGAAGAAGTCACGCTCACGCATCGCGCCACAAGCCGTCAGATCTTCGTCAACGGCGCCCTGGCAGCCGCGCAGAAGCTCGTCACCCGCGAGCACGGCTTCTATACGTTCGACCAGGTCATGTTTGCCTAACCAGGTATCAACCGGATCCACCCAAAGGAGAGACAGCAAATGAGCAATGCAGCCGAGATGGATGCCCAGGAGATTATCAACTACATCGCCACAGCGCCCAAAAAGACGCCCGTCAAACTGTACGTGCGCGAGAAGCCCGGCATGAAGGTCCAGTGGGGCAATGCGCACGTCTACGGCGGTCGTCGTGGCAAGACCGTCTTTGGTGACTGGGATGAGCTCAAAGCCATCCTTGATGCCAATGCCGATTCCATCGATTACTACGATGTGGAGAACGATTGCCGCAACTCCGCCGTGCCCATGCTCGACCTTAAGGGCATCAACGCCCGCATCGAGCCGGGCGCGATCATCCGTGACCGCGTCGAGATCGGCGATCGCGCCGTCATCATGATGGGTGCCATCATCAATATCGGCTCCGTCATCGGTGAGGGCTCCATGATCGACATGGGCGCCGTGCTGGGCGGCCGCGCCACAGTGGGCAAGAACTGCCACATCGGCGCTGGAACCGTGTTGGCAGGCGTCGTTGAACCCGCAAGCGCCACGCCCGTCATCATCGAGGACGATGTCATGATCGGCGCCAACGCCGTGGTCCTGGAAGGCGTGCACGTAGGCAAGGGCGCTGTCGTTGCCGCCGGCGCCGTGTGCGTCGAGGACGTCCCCGCTGGTGCCGTCGTGGCCGGCGTCCCCGCCCGCGTCATCAAGATGCGCGACGAGAAGACCGACAGCAAGACCGGACTCGAGGAAGGCTTACGCCGGCTGTAGAAGTTACGCGGGTTTACCAACCCGCGTAACGGCTCGACGCTGCAAACGCCCCAGAGCGGCAATCTGACGTTCAATCGTCGGGCATGACCAAAAGGTCAATGCCCTCCTCTTTCACGTCACCTTGCTCGCTCTGGGGCGTTTTCGCTGACCTATGCTCAACCAGTAGCGTAATTAAGCCCCAAGTAAAAAGGCCGAAGCCCTCATCCGAGGCTTCGGCCTTCGCTTTCTCGCTGCAGGCGTAACGCAACTTATCGATTCTCGATGCTGCCGATATTCTTGAGCTCGATGGAGATGAGGCCGTTGGGTTCGTTGACAAACTCGATGTACTCGGAGTTCGAACCCATCTCGGCCGGAAAGCTGATCTCGATACCCGTGTCGGTACGAATCTTATGATTGCGTACCGCCGCGCGTTCGACCTGCTTGCGCTCCACGGGCACACGCTCAGGTACCTTCTCCTCGGTCAGTGCCGCGCGCACACTTTCCTTGATGACCGGCTCGTCCTCAAAGACCTCATCGACGATATCCCAGGGCGGAAGCTCCTCGTCATCCTCGACCTTCTCGGCCACAGCGGCCTTAACCTTGGCGAGCGCCACGGCCGTGTTGGCGCCGTGCTCCTCGGCGACTTCCTCGACCACACGCGTCACGGTGTCGATGACCTCCTTGCCCGATACGCCCGTGTCGCACTGCAGCAGGCCATCGGGGATAAGCATACGGTCCTCGCCGGCAATCTTGCGCTTCTTGTCCACATAGCCGATCTCCATGGTGCTCGCGCGCACGATGGCATAGCTCGGCACCTTTTGCGAGGGGTTCGGCAGAATGGCGTAGTGGCGCGCGATGTCGTTGCGCACCTCCCCCTCCTCGCGGCCCACCTCGTGCATAAAAGCCTGCTTGGAGCCCAGCAGCATCACGGCAAACCAGCGGGCATCCTCATCGTCGTCAAAATCGGCCACGAGCACGTCAGTCGACTCGGCTTTCTCGGCCTTGGTGAGTTCGGAAGAGATGAACTCCGCAATCTGCTGCGACAGGTCCACGAACTCGCGCTCGCCAAAGAAATAGCCCTTGAGCTCGCCGCCAAACGCAGAGTTCTCGGCAAACGTGGCGCGTTTATTGTCGGCCGAGGTACGTGCGCGGCGCAGATGCGTGGTCACGAAGTTGCGCACGGTACGGCTCTCGATATCGAGCTCGCGCTGGCTCATGACGTTGACGGCAGAGTCAAAGTCCAGGATATGCAGAATCGCGTGATTGATTTTCATATACGGCATTCCGTTCTAGATCGATTTCGGCACGAACCAGTATAGCGGTCGATCCCGCCCCAGACGCATCGAAGATTGGTGCATCGGGGTCAGGTTGCTTTGCACCAATGGCTAGCGCAGGAGCTCGGACTGCCATGCCTCGAGCTGCTCGGCAAAGCTCTTGCCGCTCGTGGGTACGCTGGGCTCGGGGCGCTTGGGCAACAGCGCGCATTTAAGGATTGCCACGATGGTCTGCGAGACAAAGCGTCGCGTATCCTTGTCAAAGCCTTGCGCAGCCTGGAGCATCACGGGCAGGCTCTCGCGCAGATTCCCAGCGATATCCGCAAACCGCTCAGCACCCGTAGCCTCAAACACGGAGAACAACGCATCTACAAAACGCTCGCGCTCGCTAGGCGACACTGCAAGCAGCATCTCGCGAATAGAGCCATCAACGTATCGAGCACCGGCGGACAGGCGCTCACAGTACACGAAGTCGCGACCATCAACCACCCAGCTAAAGGGATTATGCTGCAGCAGGCTGAACTCGGTGCTCTCAACGATGGCATAGTCCTCCTGTGTCTCGAACATCATGCCAAAGATCGACGACCGAGGTAGCGTCTTGTCGATTCGACCGGAAAGATCGGCAAAGGCGTTGCCGTTCAGAAACTCCTCGACGAAGCCCGGACCATCATGGGAATACACCCGTTCGATTCGCTCACGGGCGACGTCGGAGCACATCGCCGCACCGTACACCGCAAGGTTTCCGCCCTTGGAATGACCTCCGCACAAAAGCGGCCCGTCAATCGCATCCGCCGCCTCGTCCACATAACGCGCCGCAGATTCCTGGGCCGGCACGGGACACCGGAACGCCATGTTAAAGTCCTCTTTCCAGCCCACAATCGTGCTGTCGGTCCCCCGGAAGGAAAGATAACTAAACCCCGCCGGAAATCGGAACGTCATAGCCGCAAATTGTTCCGTCGTCTCGGCATCACTCACGGTACGATAGCCGCAAACACGAACGCCACGGTAGCGAGGGCTTGCTGCCACGGCCTCCAACAAGGCCCTGCTCCCCTCCGGATCCCACAGGTCGCCAATCATGTCCCGGTAGCACTCGGCACGCAGCAGCTCGCGTACGTCTAGGCCCTGCCAGTTCGTCAGCTCCGCCATATCACCCGGCAAACGCAAATAGGACAACCACGCAAAGACCAGGCTATCCACCGCGCAGAACGGCCGTTCCTCAAACGGATCAAACGCCGTCTGGGCATAGGTCAAAAAATTAGGCGAATCCGACATGGCTCTCCCATCAACAATGGCGCATTGGGATGGTGCGTTGGGGTCAGGTTGCTTTGCACCAAAAAGGCGCCCGGGCCGTGTGGACCCAGACGCCTTCATTGTAGCTTTTCGCTCTGGCGAGCTCGATTTAGCAGGAGAAGTCGACGCTGTCGATGATGTCCTTGAGGGCCTTGGCGGAGGCGGTAAGCTCATGCTGCTCGTCATCGTTCAGCGGCACGGGAACGCGGCAGACAACGCCGTCACGGCCAACGACGGTCGGCATGGAGATGGCAAGGTCGGACAGGCCATACTCGCCCACCATGAGCGAGGAGACGGGCAGAACGGTCTGCTCATCGCGCATGACAGCGGTGCAGATGCGCTTGACGGCCATGGCGACACCGTAGTAGGTGGCGTGCTTCTTCTCAATGATGGTGTAAGCGGAGTTCTTGACGTCCTCGGCGATGCGCTTCTCGGCAGCCTCATGCTCCAGATGGCCGTGAAGCTCGCAGAAGGTGTTCAGCGGCACGCCGGCAACCTGAGCGCTGGACCAAGCGACAAACTCGGAGTCGCCGTGCTCACCCATGACATAGGCCTGGACATCGCGCGGGTCAACCTCGACGTGGGCACCAAGCATCTGCTGCAGACGGCCGGTGTCGAGTACAGTGCCCGAACCGATGACGTGACCCTCGGGCAGGCCGGACATCTTGATGGCGGCGTAGGTCAGAACGTCGACCGGGTTGGAGACGATGAGTAGAATGCCGTCGAAGCCAGACTTCTTAATCTCGGGAATAATGGACTTAAAGATGCTGACGTTCTTGTTGACCAGGTCCAGGCGGGTCTCACCGGGCTTCTGGGCAGCGCCAGCGGTGACGACGATCATGGCAGCGTCGGCGACATCGGAATAATCGCCGGCGTAGATCTTCATCGGCTCGGCAAACGTCATACCGTGCGCGATATCCAGGGCCTCACCCTCGGCGCGGTTCTTGTCCACGTCGATGAGGACCATCTCGGAGAACAGACCACTCTGCATCAACGCAAACGCCGAAGACGAGCCGACGAAACCGCAGCCGACAATAGCGACCTTCTTCTCATTAACCATTAGAAACTCCCATCTCGCTCCACAAACAAACCGCCCGGGAACGACCCCGAGCGGCTTGTCGTAATCCCAATATATCCAATCGGGACTTTGATTATGCTCCTATTCGCAGCCAAATATCGACCGTTTACCGAAATTATTTGCAGGATTCGTAAAATAACTGCACGAAATCGGTTTCGAGCTATTGACGCACCGAAATAGGTTTCTAATACAGGCCCGCCTCGCGAATGGCCTCGACAGCCAAAGCGATCTGATCGGGCGGCAGGACCAGCGCCATGCGCACGTGTCCCTCGCCCGAAGGACCAAAGCTCGCGCCCGGCGTCACCACAACGCCGGCCTTCTCCATGAGCTCCTCGCAAAACGCCATGGAATCGGTGCGACCACCGGGAAGCTTGGCCCACACAAACATGGAGCCATGCGCGTTGGGACGCTCCCAGCCCAAGCCCTCAAGACCGTCGCACAGGGCATCGCGGCGCACCTGGTACTTCAGACGCTGCGCCTCGACCTCATCGCGCGGACCGTTGAGGCACGCGATGGCAGCCTTCTGGATCGGGAAGAACATACCGAAGTCGATCTGGCCGCGCAGCTTGGCAAAAGCCGAGACCACATCCTCGCGACCGACCAAAAAGCCGATGCGCGCGCCGGTGACGTTAAACGACTTAGAGAGCGAAAAGAACTCAACGCCCACCTCGAGCGCGCCGGGATACTGCAAAAAGCTTCCGCCCGGCTCGCCGTCGAACACGATGTCGGAGTACGCGTTGTCATGGACGATGAGCAGGTCGTGCTCGCGAGCAAAGGCGATAATCTCCTCGTAGACCTCGGGCGTGCCCACCGAGCCGACCGGGTTCGCGGGCAGCGACACGATCATATACTTGGCACGATCGGCAACCTCAGGATCGATACCCGCCACATAGGGCAGGTAATTATGCTCGGCGACCAACGGATAGTACTCGAGCTTGGCATCGGCGATCTTGGCACCCGCCTCAAAGACCGGGTAGCACGGATCGGGAACCAGGATGGTGTCACCAGGATCGAGCAGGGCCAGGCCCAAATGGCCCACGCCCTCCTGCGTGCCGTTGCACGACTGCACCATGGACGGCGTAATGCCCGAAACGCCAAAGCGACGCTCATAGTAATCGCACACGGCCTGCTTGAGCTCGGGCAGGTCGCGCAGGGCGTACTTCCACATCTCGGGGTCCTGGGCCGCCTGCGTGAGCGCCTCGACCACGTGGTCGTACGGCTTAAAGTCGGGCGTGCCCACGCTCATGTTGTAAATGGTCTTGCCCTGGGCCTTAAGCGCAAGAAGCTTGTTGTTGAGCGAGGCGAAGACCTCCGCGCCAAAGCGGTCGAGACGCTGCGATGCCTGCATGGTGCCACCTTTCGATATAAAAAACGCGGCGCTCCGACAAGAGCGCCGCGCGATACGGGCCATCAGATTGCAAAAGTGTAACGCTTACAACCCCCGTACTGGTTCAATTTAGCCAACCTTAGTCAATCGGATTGAGCGCATCGATCTGCGCAAGCCACAGACGCGAGCTGGCGTCACTCGGCATACGCCAATCGCCACGCGGGCTGAGCGTCACCGAGCCCACCTTGGGACCGTCGGGCAGGCAGCTTCGCTTAAACTGCTGGGCAAAGAAGCGGCGGTAGAACGTACGCAGCCACGTGTGGACGGTCTTGGCGTCGTAGACGCCCTCGAAGCTCTTGAGCGCCATGCGGTAGATCTTGCCCGGCTCAAAGCCAAAACGTAGCAGGTAGTAGAGGAAGTAGTCGTGCAGCTCGTACGGGCCCACCAAATCCTCAGTCTTCTGCGCAATCTCGCCGTCGCCCGTGGGCGGCAGAAGCTCGGGAGATACCGGCGTATCGAGGATATCGAGCAAGACCTCGGCAATACGCCCGCCAAAGACATCAGCCGCATAGCGCACCAGATGACGCACAAGCGTCTTGGGCACGCTCGCGTTGACGGCGTACATGCTCATGTGGTCGCCGTTATAGGTAGCCCAGCCGAGCGCCAGCTCCGACAGATCGCCCGTACCGATGACAAAACCGCCGGCCTGGTTGGCTAGGTCCATCAGAATCTGCGTACGCTCGCGCGCCTGGCTGTTCTCGTAGGTCACGTCCTGTACGGCCGGATCGTGCTCGATATCCTTAAAGTGCTGCTCCACGGCCGCATGAATCGAAACCTCGCGGAAACTCACACCCAGGTCGCGAGCAAGCGACTCGGCATTGGACTTGGTGCGGTGCGTCGTGCCAAAGCCGGGCATGGACACGGCCGTGATACCGGTGCGCAGCAGCCCCAGTGCATCGAAGGCGCGCACGGTCACAAGCAGTGCTAGCGTGGAGTCCAGGCCGCCCGAAAGACCGATGACAGCCGCCTTGGTACCCGTATGGGCAAGGCGGGTCTTGAGGCCGGCGGTCTGCAGGTCGAGGATGGTCTCGCAGCGCTCGGCCAGATCACCGTGGTCGGCCGGCACAAAAGGCGCGCGAGGGAAAACGCGGTCGATATCAAGCGCATCGCGAAGAACAGGATCCTTCGCAAGCACGCCCTCAAACGAAAACTCAACGGTCGTGGCCTCCGGCGCATCGTCCGCGCGCGTCCACGTCGTCGAGCGACGGCGCTCGGCAACCAGGCGGTCAAGATCAACGTCGGCGATGGCCATATCGCAGGTAAGCAGTTTGGTCGCGGCGAGCTTGGATCCGTTTTCGTAGACGAGGTTCTCGCCCGCAAAGACCATATCGGTCGTGGACTCGCCCTCGCTCGCGTCCGCGTAGGCATAGGCGCAGTACAGGCGCGCGCTCTGGTTGGAGATAAGGCTGCGGCGGTAATCTGCCTTACCGATAATCTCGTCCGAGGCCGACGGGTTGAGAATCACCGTCGCACCGGCAAGCGCCATCTCGGTCGAAGGGGGTGCCGGCACCCACAGGTCCTCGCACACCTCGACACCCAGCACCATATCCTCGGCGCCTTCATCACAGCAGCGGTAGACAAGCCCCGAACCCAGCGGAACCGGACCCTGACCGGCAAACTCGACCCACACAGGATCTGCGGGCGCCGGAGCAAACCAGCGGCACTCGTAGAACTCGCCATAGTTGGGCAGATACTTCTTGGCCGTGAGGCCCAAAAGCTCGCCCGCGCAGCACACGGCGGCGCAGTTGTAGATATTCTCGGCAACCGCAACGGGAAGACCGATGGTAAAGACAATCGACAGCTCACGAGTCTCGTCGAGGATATGCACCAGAGCAGCCTCACAGGCATGCAGCAGCGTGCGGTTATGGAACAGATCAGCCGCGGTATAGCCGGTCAGGTTAAGCTCGGGCAACACCAACGCGCGAACGCCACGCCCGGCAGCATCGCGAACAGCCGCCAGCGCAACCTCGACATTGCCCTCGACATCGGCGACGCGAATCTGCGGCGATGCCGCCGCAACCCGCAGAAAGCCGTCGTTCTTATTAGCCGAAACGCAGCATTGCCTTGTTGATCTGGACACTGGAGGCCCCTTCTACCCTGAGATTCAGTCTAACGGACGTTCACATATCTCTAACTAGCCAAAGCAACCTCCCAGTTTACTGAGACGCTAACCTGTGCTAAGAGCATGTATTCCAAAAAAATCTTTAATTAAAAAAGGAGAAATCGATAATCGACTTCTCCTTTAAGCGAGGCAAGAAAATTCCGAAACTAATGGCAGAATTTATCCATGTAGTCCTCAAAGTCGAACACTTCTACCACGACGCCCTCTTCCTGAGACTCTTTCAGTTGCTCCAAGAGATCTTTGTTAATAACGTCCATGCAGAAACCTCCTCTATCTAATCAGTTGTAGTATATCTGCTTTCATGCAATTATCAACCAACTTGTTTAATTGCTCCTCGCTTGTCGATAGTCCCTCTTTTTTCAAAATGTCGCGCACCTCGTTCTTAGTAATCGGCTTTTCAAACAACGAAAGCAAAGCGAACGAAAAATCATTAACCGCACACATTCTATGGGTGGCACAACTCAGCAGTACTCTTAACCCCTCTTTTGAGCGTCCGACTTCTTTAACAAACGAACTTTTAACCAATTGAAAACCATTATCGTGCATTACATAATCGGCATCGATATTTGTATTCAGCAATCCATAATGCAACAGTTCTTCTATCGCCCTTGTCAGCTCGAGGTCGCCCTGATCAAGAATAAGAGAAATGCTACAATCGGCCTCCAATAAACGGGCCAACTTATGGTATACCAACTGGGAAACAGCATAGACATGATGGTATTCAGAATTATAGAAGTAGGCAAATGGCTCAACGAGCACGACAGAGGTCTTGGAATCCAGCCAGATTCGATCGGCTGGATTTAGACTAGTTAGCCGTCGCTTTACTTTGGTCAAATGTCCCTTATACCTGACAGCGTGAATAGAATCTAGGATCCAGGTCACCTCTGAAATATGAAGCCGCTGGGGCAAGTCAATTGTGTCGCTACCGTTTATGACCTCTTGCATATAAAAATCAATATGATGCTCATCAGATAAGGATTTTGCTTCATTTAAAGTTAAACCAGTGCCTGAAACATAATCCACTTCGAGGCGCAAATCCTCATATTGGGACTTCGGCATTACAGAGACACCATACTTATCGGGATGATTCCAAACATCCGACCCCATAACGAGACCAAAATTCGTAAATCCTCTCGTGGAATATGGAACACCACATACCTGTTTTGAATAATTCAAAACATTCTCTGTATAAGCTAAGGTGTTCAGAGCCTCTTCTTTAGTTTCGGTCGGAAAGCCAATCATAAAAAATAGATGAACAGGAATACCCGCATTGAGACAATCATGGACATTGCGATCAATCCAATCAACTCTCGTGTTCTTCTTCATTAGATCAAGAACTCTTTGGTTGTATGACTCGAGGCCAAACTGAATCTGCCTACATCCACTTTGGTATATCTTGTTAAAAACTTCTGTACTTAGGGTTGGAGAGAACCTCGTTTCTCCATGCCAGAAAAACGTTTTTCCCGATGCGTTTATTTCATCCGCGAGTTGCTCCATTCTTTTGCCTTCGAATGTTTCATCCACAAAAGAGAAAACTCTCGTGCCGTATTTTTCATTTAACCGACACATTATTTCAAATACTCTCGATATAGGCATCTTTCGGTAACAACCACCGGTAGCACCGGGAATGGTGCAGAAGGCGCAATGATTAAAACACTGCCTAGAGGAATAAACCGGCAATATTAACTCAGGCATGAAGTATTTAGAAAGGGCGAAGCCATCGAAATCGGGAACTGTATCGTTGATAAATGTTTGCTCAATCCGATGGTTTTTATATATCTTTCCACCTTTAGCATGGCAAAGGTTTGGAACACAGTCGAGATTGTCATCACCAGAGTCAAGAGCCTCAAGAAGACGTGCAAGCGGCTCTTCGCCGTCATACATCATTATCGAATCAATGTATTCAAAAAAGGGATGCCATTCTTTCATGCAGTCATCTGCTAAACGAGTAATGTAATTGCCGCCCAATGAGACGTGTTTAACAGATGGACATTCTTCCTTAATCAGTTTCGCTAACGTAACTGCAGAAATCAATTGGAAACAGCCGCTCACCGAAATCCCAATAAACTCGAATTTTTCCCTCTGAATACGCTTAAGAAAGGCAGTTTCATAGAAGGAAATAAACGGATTATGCAAGGTATCCGCAAGCGATTTCATTATTTCTGGTGTCGAATAATAATCATAGGGCAGATCTATGGAGTTGAACGTGTATTTAACTCCATATGAGACGTGATTTATGATATAGAGTGCATTTCTAAAAATGTTTTCAGCATATTGTCTTTCTTTTAGATTAAAGTATCTCTTCGATCTGAAAATATCTTTTGCCTCGTCAACATTAAGTGCCGACTTTTGTATCAACTCGATTGTTAATTGAACATTCGAACTAAACGAATCCTTTGATTCCCGATACCTTTTACAGCACTCTTCGACATGTCTAAAAGATAGGAGGTCATCGTAAAATTCCACGTTTAAGTCAACAATGTCAACTTTGTATTGTTCAACCTCTTGAAGATATGACTTCAAAACAGGCAAGGCAAGATACGGCCCCACTGGACTCCATCCTGGGGGAAATACTAAAAGCGTTTTAGGCATATCAACGTCACATCTTTCGCAAATAATTCAATTGAAACACAACTACCATCATAATTGAAAATACACCAAGTCCTGTAACGAGAATTGAGAACATCGCGATGCTCGTGAACAGCGAAACAAGAAGTGTTGAAATAACAACAGCAACCGATTGCAAAGACTCCCTAATTGAAAACAGGCTTATCGATTCAGATCCGTCTCTCGCCAAATCCTGCAGCGATGTTATGAGAAGCACATCTTGAATGGCGTTTCCGGCACCGACGATAAAAAGGAAAATAAACGATATCCCAGACGCATAGCGATAGCCAAACGCCAGATACGCACCGAGCGCAAGATACGTCACAAAACAATATGATTTAACGCAATCGGAACCACTGATTAAACGACCATATATTGTATTTCCGAACAACAGTCCGATTGTAAGACTACTCTGAAGGAATCCGTATTGTATCGATGACGAGTCAAATTGCAATTGCGCTATAGCTGGCAAAAGAGAATTCAGAGAGCCGAATGCCACGCCACTAGAAATATCGATTAATAGGAAACCAATTGCCAAGTGCTTCGCGCTAAGATCACTAAATGCAGTCCTGTTTTTTTCATTTTTGCTTATTCCCTCTTTATCATTAACCTCGATAACCGACGGAACATCTCGCAGCAACCAGAACGACGCGGCAAAAGAAAGCGCGTCTAATGCAAGAACAGCCTCCGCCCCAAATTGAGCGACAACAAAACCGCCGGCAACTGGCCCCAGAACCATCATCAAATTCTGCAGGAACCCAAACGAATTATTAATTACGTCGCGATTGATACTATTCGTATTGGCTCTTAACAACGAGTAAAAGCAGGGCATTTCTACCGTTCGGCAAAGCGATACCGCGCACGTAATAGCAAACATACTCCATTTACTATCAACAAAAATATAGCAAACGAATAATCCCGCGCGAATTAAGTCTGCCAATCTCATGGCCTGCAGTGTCCCGATACCCATCTTCTGAGGCAGCTGCGCGAGCGCAACTGAAAACAGAGAGGGGGCAAATCTGCAGCAGACCATCAAAGCAGTTGCAGAAACATCGTGAGTTACCTCGTAAATCAGCATTGGCAAAGCAATATTCGCACACCAATTGCCTATTTCGCTTATCCCTCTAGCAATATATAGGACCCGAACCGGACGGCTAGCTCTCAATACCGTGAACATCACGATTAACCTCGTATTTCAGGCCTCGTTCATCCCTTAATAGGAATCCATAATCAACCAAGTACCGCCTCAACACGGCATAATCAGGATAGAGCTGTGACAGCACACGATTAACCTGAAGCTCCGTATAACTTGTATTTAATTCAAAGAAAGAGACGGCCCATAGCAGCATGATTCTTTTATAGCTTTCCTTTTTTGGAATTGAAACCAGCTCGCCATTCTTGAGAAATCGTTTTTTAAAGTCTATTAGCTCATCCATTCACATCCTCCATTTCATACGCATCTAATACTAAAAATGCATACGCTTTAGGTCATCGCATTCAGCTTCTTTATTCGAACTAATCTAAATAATTTGCTCAGACACTCTTCGAAAGCTCGTTTTTCACTCTGAGTAAAATGCCCTTCCCAGTCAGTCCACGAACAGGAAGGCAACTCACAACGAGCGGAGTCGAAGCCCTCTGCCGTCGGTCGCTCAAAATGCACGATAACCTTTTCAATATCGCCATCTGTAATCAGGTCAGAATGAATGACCTCGGTTCCATCTTCGAATGTCATATACGGGTACATCACGTAAACCACCTCGCAAACATAAATCCAGTTTAGCATCAAGCTATTGCACCAAAGACAGCAGGCCCCCTTGATGAGTTGATGGTATCTGTTAAATGTCACGTATGATTCACATCTGGTGGGTACCCTGATGGCTACACGAAACGAAGCAGATTTACACCGGGAGGACCCCGTATGACAACCAAGTACACCGACGCGCCGCGCACGCGCGTCATGACGCCGGCATCGCTCAACAACGGCGTGCACGAGAACCATTCCATCGGACAGACCATGGCCATCGCGCCCAAAAAGGGCCTGTTCGATGACATTTCCATTCCCCAGATCATCGCCGGCGCCGCAGCTGCCGCCACGAGCGTGGCGCTTGCCTCCAAGATTGGTATCGCTGGTTCAGTAATTGGTGCCGCCGTGAGCTCGGTCATCACCGTTGTGTCCTCGCAGGTCTACCGCCACTTTATCTCTGCCAGCGCCGAAGCCCTCAAAGGTACGCACGCCGCCGTCGACTACCCCGCCGGCGCCTATGAGCCCGTTGAGCTTAATGCCGAGGAGCACCTGGGCGGCGCCGCGACTACGCAGGAGATGCGTCAGGTCGCGGGACGCGCGACCACGGCGCGCGTCGCCCCCAACAGCCTGCGCGCCAAGGCGGCGGAAGAGCGCAGCCAGACGCAAAAGAAGGTCATCATCTTCTCGATCGCCATCGCCATCGTCGCGGTTATCGCCTGCGCCGGCGCCATCCTTATAACCACCGCCGGTGAGGGTCTGGGCGAGCGCCCCGAGCCAATCCTTTCGTCGCGCACGACCGAGAGCGATGCAAATGACAACACCCAGTCTCAAGATCAGCAGACGCAGACGGACGACACGCAAGACAGTTCCACCTCTGCCAATTCGTCCTCGAACACCCAAGACCAATCGCAGGGCACCGATTCCTCTACGGCCAACAGCGGCACGCCATCCGGCACGGCCGACTCAAGCCAAACGACTGACGGCTCTCAACCGAGCACGGGCGACCAGGCGAATGGCAATACACCGAGTACGGGATCTACCGACAACAGCAACACCAACAGCTCGAGCGGAACCGCGTCCGGCACGGCATCTGACAGCTCAAGCCAAGGCACGACATCGGGCAACTAGGCACTGCATCCCCAGATAGGCAACCTGTACAACGGGCACGAATCGACAGCGGTTCGCGCCCGTTTGCCTTGGGCGCCGCCATGGCGAACGCTCTGCGATGGTAAGATGCTTTACATATGTAAAGAGGAGATTTGCCATGAGCAAGACAATAGTTAGGCCCACGCTTGCGCTGGGCAACCACATCTATCTGTATCGCCTGCTGCGCGATGCGATTGGATGCGGCAAGCAAACGTTTATGACACAGGTCGAGGAGACACTCGCCGCTGGCGATATGACCGCTTATGACCTGGGCTTCGAGTCCACGCGCGAGCTGCTCGAGGAACTCGACGACTGCATTAAGCTGACCGTCTTTAAGGGCGGACGTCTGTATGCCACCGTCATCGCCAATGAGGCCTGGGATGCTGCCCTTGCCAAGGGCGAGGACAAGCCCAAGGCCGCCAAGGGCGCCAAGCAGTCCTACAAAAAGAAAAAGCGCGGCGAGAAGGACCTGAAGGCCGTGCGTCCCAAGCACGTTAAGCGTCCCGAGCCCGAGTCCGTGGCCGAAGTCGCTCCGGAGCCCGAGCCCGAGGTAGAGGCTGAAGTCACTGCTGAAGTAACGGCAGAGGTCGAAACTGAAATCGCTGCCACGACCGAGCCCGAAGTCATGGCTGAGCAGGAAGCCGCCGTTGAGCTCAACGAGGTTCCCAAGTCGAAAGCCGAAGAAACCGCCGGCCAACCCGAGACGCCTGCGTTCCAAAACAGCGATGTCTTTGGCGACAACGCCGAGGACGACCAGTCCGACGAGCCCGCGAATCAAGACGCTACCGAGGCGACGCCGGAACCCGAGACGCCGCAGCCCGCCATCTCGCTCACGGTTGTCTATGACCCCGAGAACGCCAACGCCGGCATCACCACCATGGTATCCACGCCGGTCGAGGCCAAGCCGAACGTCGAGGCAGAGGACACTCCGCAGGCCGGTGCCAAAACCGGGACCGAAGACACGTCCATCTCCGTGGAACCGACAGATTCCATAGCTAAGCCAGAAGCGGCATCTGAGTCTGCACCTGTCATTGAGTCCGCATCCGCACCCGCCTGTGACCAGGCTCCCACACCTGCACCGACTCCGGTCCCCAATTCAGCACCGGCCCCCGCTCCCGCAGCACCGACCATCCCCGGGGACTTCCCCATCGATTTCGCGACCGAGGTCTTCTGCCCTAGTCCGCTGCTGCACCAGCTGTCGACTTATCTCCCCTACGGCGCCGACACCCTCGGCATCGTCGGCGAGTACTACTGGATCGCTCGCGAGCGCGGTACCATCGAGGCTGGCCGTAACCGCGCGAGCTTCCCCCTGCGCTACACACAGGCCGGCAAACGCCACGAAGTCACCGTACGCATTCGCCGCAACACCACCGGCGGCCTCGGAGCCACCTGGGCCATCGACAAGGTCGAAGCCCCGGTCGAGTAAAAAACGGCCTCGGATAGCCAATTGACCATCCGAGGCCGTTTGAATTCAGGCCTTTTAGTTGTCATCGGCGCATATAGACACCAGAGAAGCAAGCTCATCCTCAAGTTGCGGAGCAAAGTATCTAAAAGAAACCTGCGCTCCAGTCGGTATCGACTCAATCATATTCGCAGCATTATCTGAAACTCGGTACGATGCAGTTTCACCTGTCTTCAAATCCTCTATTGAGCAGACAGCGTCTTCAGCATCAATCGACCTAAGCACGCCTTTTCCTTGTAACATCACATCGGCATGCCCGCCAGCTATTTCTAATGAACCTGAGTCTGTCGCAGTCACTTCTCCGGAACCTCCGCGCGATATCTCTTCCTTTGTTGAACAGCCCACCAATGAAGCCATCAGCACCAAAGACAGAGCTAGACGAATCGCCCTACTTCGAAAAAGTCGTTCCATAAGTCCACGCATAATAGCTCTGATCATACTTCAGGAAGGATAAAGATGAATTCCAGCCGTCCGCTATGCCAATCATCTGCCTTGTCTCTCCAGTTTTCTTACCAGTAAGTGTGGCGTAAGCCTCCGCTGTTACAGAATGGGCTGATCCGTTGTACAAACTCGCATGTAAAACATTCGGTCTATTAGAGTTAATCTCATTTTGAATGCTCGCGATAGCCGGAGAGGAGACAGTGCGGGCGATAAGAGTACTTCCTCTGCTTGCGCAGTAATTTGTAAACCCCGTTGCACAGGTTGATATCGGCGTTCCGCCCAAAACAACGCCGGGAACAGTCTGTTCTTCATCGGAAAGAGCATGGGTATTGGTGTAATTCCATATCTGCATATATTGCGAAGGGTCGCTATATAAATTGGCAATGCCATACAGTTCCGCAACGTTCGAAAATGCTGTCACCATACAAGCATAGTGGGCAGTAAGCCTCTTAATCTCGCTTTCATCATATGACATAAACTGAGAAATGGAACGAAATCCAGATACTGTGTAATCCTGCATTTGAGTTGCGTAAATTACGACATCGTTCCAGCTTGAAGGTTTATTCGATAAAACGACAGGCCGTCCTTCTATGGAAACAGCCGGGATTGTTCGTCCGCAATTTGTTGTTATTGAACCGTCCAAAGATTGCACACCGAATTCGAATGGATTGATCATTACGACTGGGTTATTGAAAGAATAAGACTCAACACCAAGATCTCCTCCCCGATCCATAGGGCTGACTAAGCCATCTCCAAAACGATATCCCGTAAGTATTTCATCATCTGAAGCATCTAAAACCAAATAGCCCGCGGCTCTATTGAATGTCACAACCGGAACAATGTAGCCAAGCGGGGACCCATCAACGTCTACAAAAGGAATAGGGTCAGAAGGCGTATACGAAGAGCCGAGGAGTCCCTTTATATATTTATCGGCAAGCTCTTGCGCAATTTCTGAAGTAAATTGTATCTGCTCACCATCAATATTGCCCGTCGAAGCAAAAACCTCTTTCGGACGTGCGGCCAAGGCGACAATTGAAGACGCGACAAGTTGCAGAAAACGACGACGCGAAAGCATATGTTCTTCTTTCTAGAGGATAGAGGAGCGACTTATAAGATACTCCTATTCTATAACCTTTTTTGTAACGTTACAGCACTGGTTATATTTCAATTCGATTTGCTTATGTCCTTGTAACCCAATACGTCTTTACGTTTTAAACGGAATTAGAAAATCACTCATAGCAAAAACGGGCTTTAATCCCAAAGAGATGACTTTGATTATGAATCAAACCAGCAGCCAGGGCATAGCTGCAGTGCAATTGCTACAAGAAAGGCCGCCCTTGCTGGCGGCCTTTCTACTTGCTACTAGTCACGCGTGAGCTTGCGGTGAATACGATGCGGCTGGGCTGCGTCCTCGCCCAGGCGCTCGATGCGGTTGGCCTGATAGGCCTCGAAGTTACCCTCAAACCAATACCAGTTGCCCGGGTTCTCATCGGTGCCCTCCCACGCCAGGATGTGCGTGGCAACGCGGTCCAGGAACATACGATCGTGGCTAATGACCACCGAGCAGCCCGGGAACTCGAGCAGCGCCGCCTCGAGCGAGGACAGCGTCTCGACGTCGAGGTCGTTCGTGGGCTCGTCGAGGAGCAGCAGGTTGCCGCCCTGCTTGAGCGTAAGCGCCAAGTTCAGACGGTTGCGCTCGCCACCGGAGAGCACGCCGGCGCGCTTCTGCTGGTCCTGACCCTTAAAGCCAAAGCTCGCCACATAGGCGCGGCTCGGGACCTCGGTCTCGCCGACCATCATGTGGTCCAGGCCGTCCGAGACGACCTCCCACAGGTTCTTGTCGGAGTCGATGCCGGAGCGGTTCTGGTCGACGTAGCTGATCTTGACGGTCTCGCCCACTTCGAGCTCGCCCGAAGTCAGCGGCTCCAGGCCCACGATGGTCTTGAACAGCGTGGTCTTACCGACACCGTTGGGGCCGATCACGCCCACGATGCCGTTGCGCGGCAGGGTGAACGAGAGGTCGTCGATGAGCACGCGACCGTCGAACTCCTTGTGCAGGTGATGAGCCTCGAGTACCTTATTGCCCAGACGCGGGCCCACAGGAATACGGATGTCGGTCCAATCGAGCTTCTGGCTTGCGCGTGCCTCGGCCTCCATCTCCTCGTAGCGAGCCAGACGGGCCTTGTTCTTTGCCTGACGGGCCTTGGGCGAGCTGCGCACCCACTCGAGCTCGGCCTCCATGCGCTTGGCGAGCTTGGCGTCGCGGTTACCCTGAGCCTCGATACGGGCGGCCTTGGTCTCCAGATACGTGGAGTAGTTGCCCTTGTAGGGATAAAGGTGACCGCGGTCGACCTCGCAGATCCACTCGGCAACGTTATCCAGGAAGTACCGATCGTGTGTGACGGCAAGCACCGCGCCCTGGTAGTTGTGCAGGAAGTGCTCGAGCCACAGGATCGACTCGGCGTCCAGGTGGTTCGTGGGCTCGTCGAGCAGCAGCAGATCGGGAGCCTCGAGCAGCAGCTTGCACAGGGCCACGCGGCGGCGCTCGCCGCCGGAAAGCACGTTGACCGGCATGTCGGAATCGGGCAGCTGCAGGGCGTCCATGGCCTGGCCGAGCTTGGAATCGATATCCCAGCCGTCGGCGGCATCGATCTCGTCCTGGAGCTTGCCCATCTCGGCCATGAGGGCGTCCATGTCGCAATCCGGGTCGCACATCTCCTCGCCGATCTTGTTGAAGCGATCGACCTTTGCGATCATGTCGCCAAACGCCATGCGCACGTTCTCGGTGACGGTCTTGTCGTTGTCGAGAGGCGGCTCCTGCTGCAGAATGCCCACGGTGTAGCCGGGAGTGAGCCTGGCATCGCCGTTGGAGACCTCCTCGATACCGGCCATGATCTTGAGCAGGGTCGACTTGCCCATACCGTTGGGGCCCACGACGCCGATCTTGGCACCGGGATAGAAGCTCAAGGTCACGTCGTCAAGGATCACCTTGTCGCCATGAGCCTTGCGAGCCTGATACATCTGGTAGATAAACTCCGCCATTTGCCTGTTTTATCCTTTCTACCTGCTGTTTCCCTATTCTTGTTTTCGTTTTAGTGGAAACGAAATGAGGTAACCAGCTCTGAAACTAAACGAAAAAGGGGCATGGTTGCCCACACCCCCTAATACTACCTGGGAAAAGTCCCCCGGAACATACTATGAACTGCGTACGCTAGTTTTCCGCAACCTTAACGAGCGGCTCGCTGCGATTTGCGCCACAACAGATACGAGTAGACGTAGACGGCTCCAACCGAACCAAACGCCAGAACCGCAATCACCGCGGCGACGACTTCACTCGAAAGCACGCTGCCTGCCACGCCCATCACAATCAGGCCAATACCCAGCACCATAACGCAGGCGCCGCCAAAACGCTGCGTACGGCGCCAGTTCTCGGGATCGGCAAGCGCCCAAGGTGTCTTGATACCGAGCGTATAGTTCTGCTTCACACGCGGCAAGTAGTTGCCTACGCCGATGAACAGCAAACCGACAACACCGGAAATCAGCACGTTAACCGAACCGACCGCCGGCACCACGCCCCAGACCGTAAGCTCTCCCAGCCAGCTTATGGCGCACATGAACAAGGTGAAGGCGATTACGAAGCCCTGATAGAACTTGCCCGAGGTTCGATATGCCTCGCCTTTGGGGTCGATGCGCGGCACCACGCAGAACATTGCGAGAAGCGCCAGAGGCAGCGCGCCGAGCGCGGAGGCCATCCAGCTAGGACCCCAACCGTCGACGGCGCCGTTCGCGCCCCAGTGCGCGGGAATCTGCGCAGGCAAGCTCGGCATCACCATGAGGTGCGCTACGACATTGGCGACACACAGAGCGACCAGCGCAATCCACACGCGCGACGATACCCCCGTGGGGTGAATGCCCTTGTTTTCGTTATTCATCCTTATCACCTTCAGTGTTTGTAAAGCCCATAAACCAGCCAATTAAATCCTGCATGACGGTGGTGTTTAAGCTGTATACGATGTTTTGGCCATGGCGCTCGTCGGTCACCAACCCGGCATTTTTGAGCGTCGCCAAGTGATGGCTTAGCGACGGCTTACTGATATCGAAATGCTCGGCAAGCTCCCCCGCCGTGCAATTGCCCTCGCGCAGCAACTCCAAAATGCGCCGTCGCGTTGGATCGGCAAGCGCCTTAAAACCCTCTCCCGGCATAAGACCTCCTCTCATCATCTCTCATGACGCGCACACTATACTCGATATTTAGATGTTTGTCTAACTGTCTAATCTTGTACTCAAAAAAATAGCCGCCTCCGCGTAATGCGAAGACGGCCACTTCTCACGCTACAAACGTGTTTGGGAGTTGGCCAACCCGCTGCAACGGGTGCCATTTGCTTTATCTTATGCGAATCCCGATCCCATTTCAACAAACCCCAAGGGTTCAAATGGAATCGTAATAATACCTATAATGGCGATAGCTAAAACACGACCTGCTTCCCCATCGGAGGATATTTATGACCGAAACCACTGCCGCAGCCGCCATCGAGACACGCGACACCAAGCTCGAGATCATCATGGGCCGCGAGGCACTCGATAAGCTCGCCGATGCTACGGTGTTGGTGCTCGGCTGCGGAGGCGTGGGCTCCAACTGCTGCGAGGCACTCGCCCGCGGCGGCATCGGTCATTTCGTCATTCTGGACAAGGACATCATCGCGCCCAGCAATATCAATCGCCAGGCCATCGCCTTTCATAGCACCGTCGGCAAGCGCAAGGTTGACGTGATGGAAGCCATGATCCACGATATCAATCCTGCCGCCACCGTTATCAAACGTACCGAATACCTGCTGAGCGACAACATCGATGATTTCTTCGCGAGCGTTTTGGAGCAGACGGGCGGCAAGCTCGACTACGTCGTCGACGCCATCGACACCATCTCGGCCAAGCTCACCATTGCCAAATATGCTCAGGACCATGACATCCGTTTGGTTAGCTCCATGGGCGGGGCCAACAAACTCCATCCCGAGTGCCTCCGCTTTGCCGACATCTTCGATACGGTACGTGACCCCATGAGCCGCATTATGCGCAAAGAATGTAAGAAGCGCGGAATCAAGAGCCTACACGTACTGTTTAGCTGCGAGGAATCGGTTAAGACACAGCCCCGCGATCCTTCCAACATCCACGAGCGCACCGAGCTGGGAACCGCCAGCTTTATGCCGCCCATCATGGGCCAGATGATCGCCGGCGAGGTTATCCGTCAGATCAGTGGCCGCGGCACCGAGCGCGTGCGCGCCGATGGCCAGCGCCTAGACTAGCGGAGCGCGCCGAGATGGAGCCCCGGTTATTTGATGCACACTGCCATCTTGATCTAATGGCTCACCCGGACGCCGTTGCCGATGAGGCAACGGCGCTGGGCCTGATTCTATTTGACTGCGGCGTCGATCCGCACGACTTTGCACGCGCCAAGAAGCGCGCCTGCGGCCGTTCAAATATCTTTGCCGGCATCGGCCTCCATCCCTGGTGGCTCGCCGACGGACGATGTGGCAACGCTGAAATCAATCTGCTTTGCGAAGTCGCTGCACAAGAACGCTTGATCGGCGAGGTCGGGCTCGACTTTTCCGCTCGTTTTTCCGGAAGCGAGCCGCTACAAGTACAGGCATTTGACCGGCTCTGCGATGCACTCGTGCAGCACCCTCTTGCCGGGCGCGTGATATCAATTCACGCTGTTCGTTCGGCAGGAACCGTACTGGACGCCCTTGAGTCATATGGATTGCTCACCCCAAGCCCCAACTCCCCCGCCGTCATCTTTCACTGGTTTAGCGGTACCTCGAACGAGTTCGTCCGTGCGCGAAACGCAGGCTGCTATTTTTCCGTGAACGAGCGTATGCTCGCCACCAAGCGCGGTCGCGAATATGCCCGACAGATTCCACTCGACCGTCTACTGCTCGAGACCGATGCGCCGGCCGAGCCAAACACAGAAACAAGTGTGCAATCGCTCATCAGATCGCTCGCAAGGACCTCGATGCACATTGCCTCACTCAAAAACTGTGACGCAAAGCGCATCGAGTCGGTAGTTTTAGCAAATGCGCACTCTGTTTTTGACCTTCGCTAACCCCTGTGGGCAAAAATGCCAAGGGACATGCGAATCGCACAACGCAGTCCCTATTGGCAGGCAGTACAATTCGGCAGCATTACACCAATTCGTGCATGAGATCACGGTTGCGTGCATACAATTCGTCAAAGATATGACGACGCGACGCATATAGCTCGTGGGCATCCATATCGGGCACGATTGTTTGTGCAACGCCAAGGACTTGGGCGAGTTCATCCCATGATGCATAGGCGCCACCTGCGAGAGCTGCCATGATGGCATCACCGAAGCATGCGCCCACCGTAACCTTGGCAACCGAGACCTCGCGCCCGCATACGTCGGCGATAGCCTGCATCCAAACTGGATTCTTGGTTCCACCTCCGACAAGCATAATGCGCCCAATTGGCAGTCCATGCTCTCGCTCGATAATGTCGACATGGGATGCAACGGTATACGCGACGCCTTCCAAGGCGGCGCGAACCATATGGGCTCGCGTATGCCTTCCGGTCAGGCCAAAGAAGACGCCACGTGCCTCGGGATCGTTGAGCGGAGTACGCTCCCCCGCAAAGTACGGCAGGCACAGGAGCCCATCGGCACCCGGCGCCACATCGGCGGCATCATGCGCCATGACCGAATATGCATCGGGGCCACCGTGGCCCTCGGCCTCCACGGCGTCGCGATACAGCTCTTGGCGCAGCCACGATGTGAGTGCACCCGCCGTATTGGTCCCCGCGCAGATCCCGTAAGTTCCGGGAATGATAAACGTCCCTGGCCACAGGCGGGCATCATCGACCATATGATCAGCTAGGTAGATGAAATACGCCGTGCTCCCCAACTGAACCATCATATCGCCGGGACGAAATACACCCGTCGAAATGGCCTCGGCACCAGAGTCGCCCGTTCCCACTAAGACAGGTGTCCCTGCCGCGAGCCCTGTCGCCTCAGCCGCGCGCTGCGTAATCGCCCCGGCAATATCGGTAGCCGACATTACCTCCGCCATCTGGTCAGGCCGGCAGAAACGAGCACATTCCCGAGCATCAACCCTCCAAGTGTAGCGGTCGTATAGGGGAAGAAAATCCTCCGCCAAGTAACGGTCCACCGTAAAACGCCCCGTCAACTTTGCGCATAGAAACGATGATGCCGTCAGGAACTTCGCGGCACGTTCGTGCACCTCGGGCATATTCTCCTTAAACCATAAGATCTTAGGAGCAATATCTGATGAGCAGGGATCGTGCCCGAAAAGTTCGCGTGCGCGACCTGACCCATATTCGGAAAGGAGCTCGTCAATCTGCGGCTTCGAACGTGCATCGACTCCATACAAAATCGCGGGCGCCAGCGCGTTGCACTCGGTATCGACCGGCACACAGTCGCAACCCAATGCGGAAAGGCCCACGCATCCGATCTGCGCCGCGTTAACCCCCGATCGCATCACCAGCTCGCGCGACAAGCGGCAAAAATCGCCCCACCAAACTGCCTCAGCATCATGCTGGTACCATCCATCACACGGGTTGTCCGTCTCATGTCCACAAGAGGCTTGGCAAACGATGTTGCATCGATCATCGATTAAAACGCCTTTAGAGGCGCTTGTCCCAATATCAATACCCAGATAGAGCGCCATAGGTGCCTACTCCCCTCGCGCCGTACGAGCGGCAGCCATAAAACGAACCACTCGCTCAACATCAATCGGGGCATCCAGCTTTCCGTCGCGCTTTAAGCACGTGCCGACAAACGCGCCATCGTAGTGAGCAAATACGTCAGCCACGGTATTTTCGCGACAACCGGTGCCACATACCACGGGCACTTCGCCAACACGCTCGCGGACCTCGTCGGCAAGCTCGCCCGAAGCGCCACGACCGGCAGCCGAACCGCCGATGACCATCGCATCCGGTAGGCAATTAAAGAGAAGTGAATCGGCAATGTCCGCGGTCGTGCGGTCGTTGAGATAAACCTCGCCCTCGCTCGTGATGAAGTGAAAAAGCTTGAGGTCGTCCAAGCGCAGCGCCGCCTTGCGACGCATGGTGTGAGCGAAATCTCGGTTAATCAGCCCGAGATCACCGGCCCAGGCACCGCAAAAATTGCAGCGCGTGAACTGCGCGTCGACGGCAGCGCACAGCTCGATTGTGGCATCACCATCGTAAATTGCCTCAGCTCCCCAAGGAGTCGACAGATCATGGGACAGAGCCCCGATTACATAGCCCATCGATGCAAGGGTTGAGGGAGAAACATGCTGCTCATAGGGCATCGAGAGCTCATTGGTAATCAAAATGCCATCGACACCGCCCTGCTGCAACGCCTCGAGATCGCGCTTGGCGGCTTCCACGACCTGCGATACGCTTCCGCCCGGGTAATACAGCGGATCGCCCGGCAGAGGACGCAGGTGCAGCATTCCGATAACCGGCTTTTCGTTCTTGAACATCGAAGTTAGAAACGACATAACGTGCTCCTTCATAGGGTTATTGCAGGGACGTTACTCCCCCAGCACCTCGACGTACACTTTTCGCTTCTGCGGACCGTCAAACTCCGCAAGATAGATGTTCTGGGCACTTCCGCACACGATGTGGCCATCTTGGACGGGAAAGAAGCAACTGTTTCCACAAATCATGCTCTTGATATGCCCACAGGAGTTGTTACCGGTGGCTCCGTAGCTCGGCAGGAAGTGTGCATGCGCATAGGGGGCATCGAGTGGGGCGATGCGATCAAGCGTCTCCATAAGATCCGTCTCCACGCAGGGCAGCCCCTCGTTTACCACGATTCCGCAGGTCGTATGCGACAAAATAATCGCCGCCAAGCCATTGGTCACCGAGCTGCGTTCGATGGCAGCGTGCACGTCCTCGGTAATATCGATGAACTGGTCCGGAGCAGTCGATAGATAGCTCAATGTCTCGAGCGTCACCATGTTCACTCATCCCCTTCAAGAAAACGCAGGGCATTGCCCCAGTAGAGCCTTTCTCGCGCATCATCGCGCATGGGCACGGTATCGAGCGCCCGCTTGAGTTTGAATGCACGGAAGCGCGGCGTATTGCTGGCGAACATCACTTGGTGCGATAGCGCGCGCTCATACCACAGCGGCCCCATATCGACCGTGAAAAGACGCTGCATCATCTCCTCGGGCGAATCGATGTAAGTGATAGAGGTGTCCACGTAGCAGTTGGGATACTTGAGCAGCATCGCCACGGTCTCGCGCACCCAGGGCCAGCCAAAATGGGTCAAACTAAAACGCACATTTGGATGCGTTGCGATTGTGTGCTCAAATGCAAGCGGGTTACTGCGCGAGAGCTCTGCGCCCGGCTCCCAAGACATACCGGCATGGAAAACCACCGGCTTGTTATAGCGCTCGCACAGTTCGTAAAGCGGCTCGGCCACAGCATCATCGGGGGCAAAACCCTGCTTTGCAGGATGCAGGCAAAGCCCCTTTGCCCCCAACTCGGTAAAGGCGCGCTCCAATTCGTCTGCGGCACCGCTCACCTGCGGGTCTACGCTCGCAAATCCCCACAGACGATCGGGATGTGCGGCAACCAGCATGGCAATCTGGTCATTGGTGCCAAAGTGCCCTCCGCATGCCGTGGTTACATCGAGCGGCATGAGCACGCTCTTCTGCACATCGCAGACGTCCATCTCGACTTGAAGCTCATCCCAATCCATGGGGCCCATATGCCCCATACCAAATTCTCGTGACCAAAAACCGAATCCATCAGGCTCATCACCCGGCGTACAGATCTCGCCGTAGAGCATAGGATGGACCAACATGTCGATAACCATTTCGTACTCCTTTCCAGGCATTTGACCCTAGTACGGCTCAAACGAACCAATCACTCGGGACGACAGCTCAGCGCCTGCCTTCATACACGCCGGAATATCAAGGCCATCGATCACGCCCTTGGTAAACCCGGCGATATACGAGTCGCCGGCACCCACGGTATTAACGACCTTCTCCGCCGGCACGATCCCGCACTCATAGAAGCGCTCACCGTCATAGGCAATGCTTCCCTTCTCGCCAAGCGTGGCAACCGCAACGCGCGGCCCCAATTCCTGCGCGTGACGTACCCAGTCCCGCAGCTCCGGAGTGTCATCTTCAAACGACATAAATGCGTAGTCAACGTAGGGAAAATGATTCTCGCAGGCATATTCGGGATCCTGGCTGAACACCGAGAAGTCCATAACCACCGTCTTGCCCGCATCATGCCACTCGGGCAGGAGGTCCAAACAATTGCCAAACAGGTCGGTATGAATGATGTCATGCTCTAGGATAAACGCCCGGTCATCTTCATTCGGACGATATGTCTCCATTACGCCATCGATTGCCTCGAGATGCACGCGATCGACGCCGTCTTTCAATGCCATGAGCATCACCGAGGTGTCGCCATCCTCCACCCGCAGATGAGAGATATCAAACCCCTCGGCGGCCAGCGCCTCTCTCATCTTGTCTCCGTACTCGTCCTTGCCGACAACCGACACGGCGGATACCGAAACGCCCATTCGTGCAAGATGGATACCCCAGTCAATGCCATTACCAGTCGGATAGAACACGCCGATGTTTTGATAGACGTCCGCACAGCAAAAACCAGCCGCACACGCTTTAATACCCATGGTCTTCTCCAATGTTCAAAAGGGGACCCACCACATGGCGAGCCCCCTTTTCGCGTTTCGCTTATTGTTTTGCATCGGCTGTCCAAGGCCTCATAGCCAGACCGCCGTACGCTTTCTTAAGCTATTCGACGATTGGTGCTCCGTGGCCCCAAGAACCTTCCATGCCGCACACGGTCGAGGCAAATCCGGCAGCAAAGTCGAGCGCGCGCTCGATGGCCTCGGCGCCACCCTCACCACGCTTGGCGGAATCGAGATAGCACATCAAAAACGAGGTGAGGAACGAGTCGCCCGCCCCCATGGTGTCCTTCATGTCCGTTACCGGTTTAGCCAGCTGGCGGTAATAACGCTCGCCGTCGTAAGCGATGCAGCCCTCGGCGCCCGCCGTAGCCGACACAAAACGCGGACCCAGACCCTTCACCCATGCCAGACGCTCGCGAATCTCGTCCTCACTCGCGGCATCCGCCGCACTAAAGAAAGCAAAATCGACATAGGGCGCAATCTGCTCGTAGTACTCGTCGGTGGAGTCGTCCGAAAAGTCAAAAGAGACCGTGACGCCCGCAGCCTTCAACTTGGGCAGCTCGCGCTCGGTGAAGCAATAGTTGCCCGAATGAACCACATCGAACTGCTCCATGTACGAAAGGTCAAAGCGATCGAGAACATAGCGCGCATCGCCACGGATACCGCCCTCGTTGGAGCCGAGGAAGACACGGTCACCGTCAACGACGGTCACGCGAGCCGCTCCGTTCTCGCCAATCATCTGCTCGCACTTGTCAAGCTCGATACCCTCATCCTCGAGGCTTGCAATGACATGCTCGGCAGCGGCGTCATTGCCAAAAATGCCCATGTATGCAGAGCGTGCGGCACCGCATTTCTTGGCATAAACGGCGAAGTTCACCGCATTGCCGCCGGGATACATGGTGTGGATATGCTCGTAGCGATCGACGACGTTGTCGCCAAATCCGAGCGCGTTAACGTTAAATGCCATGGCCTTTGCCCCTTCTAGTACTCGACAACACCCATATAGCGACGGAAATCGGGATCGTGATCAAACACCTTGCCGCGTGCAGCACGCAGCTCGCAGTTCATGGCGTAGAACAGCACCGGGTCCAGATAGGCACGGACACTCGCCGGCACGGCTTCCATACCGTACTCCTTGGCATCGAGCACCATCAGCGTATCGGTATGCGTCTTAAGGAACGCAAGGGCGCGCTCGTCCATAGCACGGCACTCGCTGGAGCCCATCTGCAGGAAGTAAAAAACGCCATCCTGAGTAGCCTCGAAGGGGCCGTGGAAGTACTCGGCAGAGTGGATGTAGCTGCAGTGCTGCCACTGCATCTCCATAAGAGAGCAGATAGCGAAACCGTAGGTCTGGCTAAAGTTGGGACCGCTGCCCAGAATGTAGAAGAACTCGTGCTCCTGGCAAAGCTTGGCAAAACGATCACCTAGCTCGGCATTTACCTTCTCACGTGCCGGGGGAAGAATCTTATCCATCTCGGCGATACCGGCATACATATCGGCAAGATCGGCGTAGCCCTCCTGCTGATCGAGCAGCTCGGCCGCAAGCGACAGCGAAATGCCAGCGGGGACCTCGGCCTGCGGCACGCCCTCGCCCCACGGGTAGACCCACGTGGTCCACTTGCCGGAGTCAATCTTGGATCCAGCGTTGTCGGTCTGGGCGATCACCGTAGCGCCGGCAGCAAGGGCAATCTCGCAGCCCTCGACGACCTCGGGGGTGTTGCCACTGTGGCTGCAAGCAATGACCAGGGATTTCTCACCCAAGCGGCGCGGGCGCATGATATCAAACTCGCGAGCCGTATAGATATACGAAGTGAAGGTGGTTGCCTCGCGCTGCAGAAGCTCATGAGCCGGGATCAAATCGATCATGGAGCCACCGCAAGCAATCCAGTAGACGCTGTCGAACTTGCCCTTCTCGGCAATTGCCTCTTTGATCAGATCGTGTGCGTTCATATCCAGTTCCTTTCTTGTTTGGTCCGCAATCAATGACGTTGGCTGCGTGGCCGATAGTTGTTTTAGTCAATCAGATATTTCTCGAATGCGGCCATGTTCTTGGCATCTGCCGCCGCCGGGTCATCGTAGTAACGCCCGTCCGTGATTTCCTGGCCCAGCATGCCATCGAAACCATGGGCATTAAGCGTGGCGACGAAGGCGTCCATATCGTGCTTGCCATCGCCCCACACCAGATGGCCATACGGGTCACCGTCGATAAAGTGCATCTCGTGAATTGCCCCATCACCAAAGGCGGCAAACCAGTCCTCGAGCGTCTCGCCCGCAACGCCCATCGCGGTTGTATCAACCATGGGCTGTAAGTACGGGCTCGCGACCTCGTCAATCATGCGCTTCGCATCGGAAACCGTCGTTACAAGGTTGCTCTCCTCGGGACGCAGGCTTTCCATCGTAAGCACCAGACCGTGCTCACCGGCATACTCCGCCAGAATGGACAAGTGCTCGCGGCTGCGCTTCCAGGCTTCCTCGCGGTCCTCGTCCCAGTCGCCCCAGCCCGAGTTGACGGACATACGGTCGCACCCAAGTACCTCGGCAAGCTCAATGCCGTGCTTAAAGTACGCCAGGCTGCGCTGTTCATGCAGCGGTTTGCGTGCGCAGTACTGCCAAGGATAGACAACATTCTCGGGGCACAGAGTACGATACCTAAGCCCACGGTCTGCAGCCTTTTTCGCCAGGACCTCAGCCTCAAAGTAGCCCGTGTGGTCGAGCGTCACATGCGGCTCCGCACACCACAGCTCAATGGACTCAAAGCCCAAACGCTGCTGCACATCAAGGAAGTAATCGAGCGACCACATGATGTAGTGGATATTCATGCCCGCAATCTGTTCGCGGCGCAGCGTCGGTTTGGATTCAGACATCTTATGCCTCCTTATTTCGATCGAACACGATTTGTCCGTCCGACATCGTCATATCAACCGAAAGATCGCGTGCGTCGCGATAATCGAGGTCGAACACATCCCGATCGAGCACGCAGATATCGGCAAGCTTGCCGACCTCAAGCGTACCCAGTTCGTCTTCGCGCATCAGGTCGTACGCGCCCCCGGCAGTCCAAGCGCGCAAGAGCTCGACAAGCGTCAGCGCGTTGACCTCATTCACGGGCAGTCCGTCGTCGAAGTATCCGCCGCACGCACTGTAGATTGACTCGCCCAAGCTCGGAATCAACAGCGGTAAATCCGTGCCACAGCACACTGTGCATCCGGAATCTTCCATGCTGCGGCGATTCCAGCTATGCAAAAGTCGCGTCTCGCCAATTTGTCGACGCATCATCGACAGGCAGTCCTCGCGCCTGTCTAGCGTCAAAATCTGCGGATAGACCTCGCAAATTCCACCTAACTTGCCAAACTCGACAAGATCGGTCGGGTCAGAGTTCTCGAGATCGGTAATCGCATGGCGGCGAAGCATCCGTCCATGCTCGTCTCGAGGCAGCGAGGCATAGAGCGCCACGGTGCGGCGAACGGCGCCATCGCCCTGGCAATGCAAGGAATATCGGAAGCCGTCAGCATCAATTGCACGCAGCTCGTTCTCAATCAGATCCCACTCGGGCTCTTCGACAACCGTCTTGCCGGCAGCTCCCGCATCGGCCGTGTCCTCATAGGGGTCTATCATCTCGGCAAGCCCCGCCCATACGCCGCGATCGGTCATACGGTTGAAGCCAGAAAAACGAACGAACGGTCCCCGGAAGCGCTCTCGCGCCTCGCGGGCATATGCCAGATTTGCACCGGCACCCACCGGCTGCGACATCATAGAGACACGAACCGTCAGCTCACCAGATTCCTCACGGCGAGCCATTTCGTCGGCAAAGCCGTAGTAGTCATCAAACGCCATCTCCTTGATGGCGGTAACGCCGCGCTCGTTAAGCATGCTCATGTAGTCCGAATACCCGGCGCGCACCTCGGGTAGCGCGAGGAAATCGCTCATCATGCGCCAGATCTTCTCGGCATAGCACGCCTGGGGTGTAAAGCCGTATCGCGCACTGGCGGCAGCATTGAGAACGCAGGTCTCCGCACCCGGTGTAAAGCAGACGACAGGGATATCGCCAAAACAATCGTCAAACACAGCTGCCGTATTTGCGTTCTCGGCATCCGATGCCAACGTTTCGGGCATGTTGTGGCCAAAAGCCGCCGCACAATCCGGATGATCATCTTTCCATGCACGCAAGAGCGACACGGCCTCTTTGGCATCGGCGACGCCGGATAGATCAGACCCCAACGTCCGCAGCGCCCAGCCCGTATAGAAGGTATGCACATCGATCAGGCCAGGCATGACGGTGCGGTCGCCCAGGTCAACTACCTCGTCCGCTTGGGTCAAATACGAAGCTACCTCACACTTGGCGCCAACAGCCTCAATTCGATTGCCACGGACCGCTACGAAACCTTCAAACGGCAGGTCCCCCGTACCAGTAAAGACGCTCTTAGACGTCAGGACCGTCAAACGATCAGACATCACAACCACCTACATCGGAAGCATGCCAGAGATTGCCGTTACGATCAGGCCAAAGACGACCATGAAAATGAAGAACTTCCAAATGGTCTTCCACCATTGGCCAAACGAAATCTTAGCCACGGCAAGGCCAGCGACCGTCATGCCCGCCACGGGACTGATGGTGTTGATGGTCTGATTAGCAAACTGGAGCGCGGTAACGGCTGCCTCGGGATTGAGGCCCATAAGCTCGGTCAGGGGGCCCATAACAGGCATGGTGAGCGCCGCCAGGCCAGAACTCGAGGGAACCAGCAAAGAGAGCAGGCCAAGGACGATATACATAAACGTGGTGTAGACGGCGGCGGGTGCACCGGCGAGCGCAGTAGCGAGCGCCTGGAGGATGGTGTCGATGATCATGCCGCCCTCGGCGATGACCAGAATACCGCGAGCGATACCGATAACGATGGCAGCGTACGCAAAGTCGGCGAGACCCTTAACGAACTCCTCAGCGATCGTCTGCTGGTCAAGACCGCCCAGGATACCGGCAAGCAAGCCCATGCCAAGGAACACGGCGGAAATCTCATTCATGTACCAGCCCTGGGTAACAAGACCCCAGACGATAATGCCCATACCGCAAGCAAAATCGATAAGCACGAGCTTCTGACGGATAGTGAACTCTTCCTCAATGGAGGCATCGGTCACGGAAAACTCGATACGCTTGAGCTTATCGTCCTCATACGTAATGGACGACTCGGGGTTTTTCTTGACGCGCATGGCGTAGCGCATGGCCCATGCGATACCGACGGCAGTGAAGATGACCCAAGAAACGGCGCGCAGCCACAGTTGCGGATTGCCCTCGATGCCAATGATGCCTTGGGCGATCAAAACATTAAACGGGTCGATGGTCGAGGCACAATATCCCAGGTTAGGGCCAAGGAAGCAGATGATGAATGCCGTCATCGAGTCATAACCGATACCCATCATGATGGGAATGAAGATGGCATAGAACGGCAGGGCTTCCTCAGACATACCAAACGTAGTGCCGCAAATGGACAGCAACGTCATCGTGATGGGAATGATGAGGATGTCCTTGTTCTTGAGCTTTTTAATCACACGGCTCATGCCGGCATTCAAAGCGTTGGTCTTGGTGATGATTGCGAACGATCCGCCAATCAATAAGACGAACGCAACGACGTCGGCAGCCTCTTGGATACCCTTGGTGGGCGCTTGCAGGACCGCGAAGATATCCTGGCCCAGATTGATGGTCTCACCGGTCTCGGAATCGGTGTAGTTCTTATCGACCTGTTCATAGGTTCCGGCAACGGCGACTTCACGCTCGCCCGCCGCTGTCGAAATCGTCTTGCGCTGATACTGACCAGAGGGAACGATCCAAGTCAGGACCGCAAAGACAACGATCAGCAAGAACATGATCGTATAGACATGCGGTAATTTGAACTTAAAACGTCTGTTTGTCTTCTTCGCCTTCGTATCTGACATAGATACCTCCAAAGAACTCGAGACTGCATCGCATCTCGCTTCAACGTTTGCACAAGGCAAACGTTCTATGACGTTCTATAGATTACCAGCAGCTTTTTCCTTCATCAAGATAATTTCAAACTGATTGCCGCAACGCGGTTGAACGGTTGCGTTTGCGCCGTGAACGGTATGGAAACGCCCGGTGAGATGATCCACCGGGCGCTTCCATTCGCAATGTCCTAGATGTCAAAAACGTAGCGAGACCCAACGATTCGCTGACGACCGATGATAAACGGCCGCCGCTGCTCATCGAAAAAGAAGGCTTCCATATAAAACAAGGGTTCGCCAACGGGAACTGCCAACAGTCGAGCGACCTCGGGCGACGCGCAGGCGATCTCGAGCGTGCACGGGTCGGTAAACGCGGGCGTGCGGCCCGTCCGGTTGCGCACGAACTCAAAAATGGATTGGTTAGATAGAGGTGCCGTTGATAGATAGGCGTTGTCCTCGTAAACATATATGTTGTTCTCGAGCATGACAGGGACGCCATCGGCAGTGCGCACGCGCTCAACGCAAATCAAGTCAGTTCCAACGGGAACACCAAAGAACTGTGCTTCGGTGGAATCCGCCGGCAGTATCTTTCTCGAAATGACACACGCCCCCGGTTCCATTCCGTTAACGCGGCATGCGTCCGAAAAACTCTGAACGTCATCCTTCTGGCGAATCTTGCGCTTGAGCTTGGGGGCATTGACAAACGTGCCTTTCCCCTGTCGCTTCGTTAGATAGCCCTGCTGGACGAGCTCCTCAATAGCGCGTCGCACGGTAACGCGGCCAACTTTATAGCTCTCAGCCAATTCGAATTCGTTGGGTATCCGCGCGCCTGCCTTGTAGGCGCCGGAGTTGATTTCGTTTTTAATGATATCAATGACCTGTTGGTACAGCGGTATCGCTGCTTTACCGTCAGTCGGCCCTTCAGTCGGTGGCATATACCCTCTCCCAGCACAATTAATTCTAAAACGGGCTTAAGGGCATTCAACAAGCCCTTAAGCCCGCATTAGCTTAAAGTATGCTAGGTGTCGCACCAAAATGTTGGCTATTTACTCATCAGACCCGAAAAACGCGCAACTACCGCGCTCCTAAGAAAGCGTGAGCAGCTCCGGCAGCTGATCGATAATCTTATCCGCGGCATCTTGGCTAAAGCCAAAGCGTTCCTCGCGCTTGGCAACGACCGTCAGGCCGGCTCGCTTGCCAGCGGTGATGCCAGGCACCGAATCCTCAACGCAGCAGCAGCGATTCGCGGGCAGCCCCAGTAGGTCAAGCGCATGCAGGTAGATGTCGGGCTCGGGCTTGCTCTCCTTAAACTGCTCGCCGCTCACCACATACTCAAAGGCATCCGACAGCCCGCACGCATTGAGTACTTCCTCGATGCTATCCATGGGCGACGAGCTAGCAAGCGCCACGCGAACGCCGCGGCGCGGCAGCTCTCGAATCGTATCCACGGCGCCTGGGTTAATCAAAGTCTGATAGTCGCGCGGACGTTTATGCGCCCACTCATCCCAACGGGCCAACGCTTCCTCGCCAGTAAAATGCCCCTTACCGGCACGCTCAAACCAATCGACCAGCATGCGGAGAAAGAACTGATGCGAGGTACCGACCTGCCCGTTCAGCTCCTCTTGGGTTAGGTTAAGCCCAAGCTCCTTGGCAAACGCGGCAGTCTCGCCCAGGTAGTAATACTCGGTATCGACAATGACGCCGTCCATGTCAAAGATAACGGCGTCGAACGGAAATGCGGACACGGCACCCTCCCTAACAAAAGGGCGCCTGTAAGCAGGCGCCCGAACTATGCATTATTGGCGATTCTAGCCCAGCAGCTTATCCAGCGTCACCGCGATACCGTCTTCGTTGTTATTGGCGGTCACCATCTGGGCCACAGCCTTGACCTCGTCGACGGCGTTACCCATGGCAACACCGGTACCCGCCCACTCAATCATGGACTTGTCATTCTGGCCGTCACCAAACGAAACGACCTCGCTGGCATCGATGCCGAGCTTGGGCAGGGCACCCTCCAGTGCGCGGGCCTTGTCGATACCGGGCGCCGTGTACTCAAAATACCAGTCGGCCGTAAACATGCCCGAAAGCGTCTGCTTAAAGGGCGCATACATCTCCTCGTAATGCGCCTGCAGGTAGGCTGGATCGCCCGCCGTCAGCAGCTTGTCCACGGGACAAGCGTCCACGACCTCATGCAAGCTCTCGACCTCACGGATCTTAAGGTCGCACGCATCGCGCTCATACTTGACGATATTCTTCTGCGAACCGTCCGGCAGTGTGATCATGCAGCGATACGAGTCAACGACGTGCAGGTCCCGACCGAGCGAGATCATGGGAATCACGTCGAAATTGCGCAGATGATCAATCAGACGGTGCAGTTCGTCAGCCGGCATGGCCTGGTCAAAAAGGACCTCATCGGTCTGAGCGTCGACCACGTGCGCGCCATTAAAGGCAACTAGCAGACCGTCATGGTTTTGAAGGTCGAGCTCCTGCGCCAAGGCGTGCAGCCCCCATGCGGGACGGCCCGAAGCCAAGACGAGCTTAATGCCCGACTCCTGCGCCGCGAGCAGTTTCTCGCGCGTACGCGGGCTGATGACCTTTTGGTCGTTGGTGAGCGTACCGTCGATATCCATTGCGATGGCTTTGATTGCCATATATGTCTCCCTGTCATTGAACAACCTTGTCTGAGTCATCATACAGAACACCCACGGCGGCGCTGTTTGCAACGGGAAAATGTCATATTGTCCCAAACATGAACGGCGCGCCTTCGACGATTGCGATGCCCGTCGAGGCGCCTCCCGATACATTCCATCCTATCCAAATAGCAAAGGGCCCGCATCCCAACGGATACGGGCCCTTGTCTACTATGCGTTACTTATCGCAGCGAATCCTACTTACGATGAGCGCGGTAGAACTCGATGAGCGCCTGAGTCGAAGCGTCCTGCTCGGCCTTGGCGGCGTCGTCGTGGAAGGCCGGGGTGATCTGCTTGGCAAGCTGCTTGCCCAGCTCGACGCCCCACTGGTCGTAGGAGTCGATGCCCCAGACCGTGCCCTCGACAAACGTGATGTGCTCGTACAGGGCGATGAGCTCACCAAGCGCGAACGGGGTCAGCGTGTCGCCAAAAATCGAGGTCGTCGGACGGTTGCCCTCAAAGCAGCGGGCCGGGACGATCTGCTCGGGCGTGCCCTCGGCACGCACCTCATCGGCCGTCTTACCAAAGGCGAGCGCCTTGGTCTGGGCCAGGAAGTTGCCCAGGAACAGCTCGTGCACGTCCTGACCGCTGTCGGTCGCAGGGTTGGCGGTATTGGCAAAGGCGATGAAATCGGCCGGGACCACCACGGTGCCCTGGTGCAGCAGCTGGTAGAAGGCGTGCTGACCGTTGGTGCCGGGCTCGCCCCAGAAGATCTCGCCGGTATCGGAGGTCACAGCGCTGCCGTCCCAGCGGACATGCTTGCCGTTGGACTCCATGGTGAGCTGCTGCAGGTAGGCCGGGAAACGGTGCAGATACTGGCAGTACGGAAGCACGGCGTGGCTCTTGGAACCGAAGAAGTTGACGTACCAGACGTTGAACAAACCCATCAGCGCGACGGCATTGTTCTCGAGCGGCGTGTTGCAGAAGTACTCGTCGATGGCGTGGAAGCCCTCAAGGAACTGCTGGAAACGCTCGGGGCCGAGCACGACGATCAGCGACAGGCCCACGGCGGAGTCGACGGAGTAGCGGCCGCCGACCCAGTTCCAGAAACCAAAGGCGTTAGCCGGGTCGATACCGAAAGCCTCGACCTTCTCGAGTGCGGTGGAAACGGCGACGAAGTGCTTTGCCACAGCCTCGGCGTTCTGCTCATCGGAGCCATCGATGGCGCCCTGAGCCTTGAGCTGCTCGAGCATCCAGGTCTTGACCTCGCGGGCGTTGGTGAGGGTCTCGAGCGTGGTGAAGGTCTTAGAGACGATGATCACGAGCGTGGTCTCGGGATCCAAACCCTTGAGCTTCTCGGCCTGGTCGTTGGGGTCGATGTTGGAGATATAGCGGCAGTCGATACCGGCGTCGGCATAGGGACGCAGGGCCTCGTAAGCCATGACCGGGCCCAGATCGGAGCCGCCGATGCCGATGGACACCAGGTGCTCAATCTTCTTGCCGGTAACGCCCTTCCACTCACCGGAGCGCACGCGCTCGGCGAAGGCATACATGCGATCGAGGACCTCGTGCACGTCGGCGACGACATCCTGGCCGTCGACGATAAGCTGGCCTTTCTCGCTTGCCGGACGGCGCAGCGCGGTGTGCAGGACGGCGCGGTCCTCGGTGGTGTTGATGTGCTCGCCGGAGAACATGGCGTCGCGGCGCTCCTCGAGCTTCACCTCGCGGGCAAGATCGCACAGCAGCTTGACGGTCTCATCGGTCACCAGGTTCTTGGACAGATCGAAGTGAAGGTCGCCGGCGTCAAAGCTCAGCTTGTTCACGCGGTCGGCGTCAGCGGCGAACCAGGCCTTGAGGTCGATACCCTCGGCCTCGAGCTTCTCCTGATGAGCCTCGAGCGCCTTCCAAGCGGCGGTCGACGTAGCGTCGATAGGTGCGGCAACAGTTGCCATAAAGTCCTCCTCAGCATACGGGCGCAAGCCTCCATGCGCCCGGATAATCAGATAGTCCTATTCTAGCGCAGGTCAAGACTACAATCAGCGAGCGTTGCCAATCCGCCCCCCCAACGGCAACCGACCAAAAAGGGACAGGTTTATTTTGGCAGGTCAAACGCTTTACCAACCAAAAATAACCTATCCCTTTATGGTAAATATTAGGCCGCGGCGCACACACTGCCGAGCAGCTCGCGCAAGGGCGAGCCGATACCCTCCAGCAGTTCGGGAGCGATGATGGCGAAAACGGGAACCTCGCCGGCACCCACAACGGCGGGCACTTTTCCCTCGGAGACGATGCATCCGTAGGGAACAAAGCCGTCCTCGCCGGCATCGAGCACGGCCATGCGACGAGCGAGTTCGCGCGCAAAGCCCGCCGTATCGGCATCGCCGATCGCCAGGACAAAGTCCACGCCCTCATCGGTCGCCAGGGCTACGGCCTCATCGACCAAATCGTCTCCCCCGTCGCCCCCGACCAAGCCGCAACGAAAGAGCACGCGTTCGAGCAGGGCGCGATCGAGCGAGCCCAGCGCCGCCGAAACGAGCTCATCACGCGTGTGCTTGTCGCCTCCCAGCACGACCAGTGTCTTGGTGCCGCCATAGTGGGCAACCAATCGCCCGCACCAGCGAGCCACGTCCCCATCCGCAACCAAGCGCGTCGGCATACCAAACCCATAGTTAACCATTATCCCCACAACCCTTCCGTGCTTTATGGTGGCATCAATCGTTAGCCTCATGCTACGAAGCGAGCTTTTCCGAGCTGTTTCGCGCTCTTTAGGGCTGCGTTAAAAACCCGATGCAACCGCACGACCATACCTGCCAAAAAGGGACAGATTTTGACGGTGTCCGGTCGAGCAGGTATTATCGAACAGGTATTCGATAAGAACATGTGTTTGATGGGAGGGCTCGGATGGCGCACGAGCAGCACACCTACATCTGCATCGACCTCAAGACGTTTTATGCCAGCGTCGAGTGCGTCGATCGTGGGCTCGATCCGCTCACCACCAACCTGGTCGTTGCCGACGAATCGCGCGGACGCACGACTATCTGTCTCGCTATCACGCAGGCTATGAAGGACCTAGGGATTCACAACCGCTGTCGCCTGTTCGAAATACCCGATGGCATCGACTACATTAAGGCCGTACCGCGCATGCAGCACTACATGGAGGTGTCGGCGCGGATCTACGGTATCTACCTGGAATACGTCAGTCCGCAAGACATTCACGTCTACTCAATTGACGAGTGCTTTATCGACGTGACGCCATATCTGGACCTCTATCACACCGATGCGGAAGGCTTCGCCTGCATGTTGCGCGACGAGGTCCTCGCGCGCACCGGCATCACGGCGACGGTCGGCATCGGCCCCAACCTATTCCAGGCCAAGGTAGCACTCGACATCACTGCCAAGCATGTGCCCAGTCGCATCGGCACACTCGACGACGAGACCTTTCGCAAGGAGATCTGGCCCCATCGCCCCATCACCGACATCTGGGGCATCGGCCCCGGCGTGGCGGCCCGTCTCGAGAAATACGGTGTCTACGACCTGATGGGGGTCGCAGCGCTCGACGAGAACCTGCTCTACGACGAACTCGGCGTCAATGCCGAATATCTTATCGACCACGCCTTCGGGCGTGAGCCGACAACCATCGCCGATATCCAAGCTTATCGCCCGCAAGCGACCTCGACCACCACAGGGCAGGTGCTCTCGAAGGGCTATGCCTATGAGCAGGCCTACACCGTCTTGCGCGAGATGGTCGACAACGCCGTGTTGGACCTAGTCGATAAGCACGTGGTCTGCGACAGCATCTCGCTCTTTGTGGGTTATGCGAGCGAACGAGCTGACATACGCCGCCTCGACGCCAGCGGCACGGCGCAGTATATAGACGGCTGCGGACACCTGCGCTCGAGCACCTCGGGCATCGAGCCCGCAACGACCGCCGGCCCTGAGCTCGCGCCCCGTGCGCCCAAGCCCGTCCAGCGCGATGACGAACGGCGCCGCCTGGTGCGGGAGGCGCAGGCTATCGATGGCATCTTTGTGGGAGAGCATGGCGGCAAACCGCGCGGTGGCTATGCCGCACTCTTAGCGCACTCCAACGCCTCGCGCAAGCTGCCCGAGCGCACCAATTCGTTTAAGAAGATCATGGGCTATTTCGATGAGCTCTGGGCGCAGACCGTCGATCCCAAACGACCAGTCAAGCGCATCAACCTGGGATTTGGCAACCTCATGCCGGAGGAGTTTGCCACCATCGATCTATTTAGCGATGTCGAGGCCGATGAGCGCGAGCGCGAGCTGGCCCGTGCCGTGCTGGCTGTAAAAGGCAAATACGGCAAGAACGCGCTGGTTAAGGGACTGAGCTTTACCGCCGGTGCCACCGCACGCGAACGCAACGATCAGGTAGGAGGGCACCGTGCCTAAGCCCCAACAGCAGCCGATGCGGCCACCGACACCTTTTGAACGCCTAGCGGACCCCGAGGGAAGACGTCGCTCCGCCGACCCCAAGCTCACCGCTAACGGCGCCGTCCGTGCCGGCCGTGCCGCGCAGTTTATGCCCTTTGCCGCCCTCACGGGATATTACGAACTCGTGCGCAAGCAGGAAATCACCGCCGAACCAAAATGTGAACTCACGGAAGAAAAAGCCCTCGAGCTTTCGAAAAAGCTCGAGGGCCTCAAACGTGGCGACCTAGTCCGCGTCACCTATTACGATACGTACGGCTATCGCTCCCGCACCGGCATCCTCGACGAGGTACTCCCTGCCTTCAAGCTCCTCAAGCTCAAAGACATCGCCATCGATTTCGATGACATTCTTGACATCGAACTGCGCGGACGAGCCTAGACAAGGAAGTGCATCCAAGGCGGCGCTTACAGCGTCATGACGTAGTAACCCGCATCCTTCACGGCCGCCACGAGAGCACCGCGATCGATTGGCCGCTTGGAGCGCACGCGCGCCGTGTGGTCCGCGTACGTTACCGTTGCCCACACACCATTCAGCGCATTGAGGGCATTGGCCACATTCTGAGCGCAGCCATCGCAGCTCATGCCGCCGATGAGCAGCTCATCGCTATAGGGGTAGTGGGACGGATCGGTATCCGCAACCACTACCTTCTTGGCCTTCTTACCGCTCGTGCCATCGCTGCAGCAGCTCTTTCCGTGTGTCGAAGCGACAATACGCCGCAGGCCAAAGAACATGCCGACGACAATCGCGGCAAGCACGATGATATTTGCAGGGTTTAGCAAGTCTTCCATGCGATCCCCTTTCTCCAAACTCTTATACCTATACCCCCATGGGGTGTTCCCATCTTACTCCAAACTCGTGTCGGTTCGGTCAATTAGTTTCCCGCTTCAAACTTTTTTGTTGACCTTGGCTTACTTTCGTGTATAAGTTTTCCTAGGCTAACAACTGAGGACCCGAAAGGAGCATCGTGACTCGAACCATTGACATCCCAACATACCAAACGGCTGTCGTGCGCAACTGCTCCCCTACGCTCGCAGGTATCAAGCCGGCCTCGCTCTTTACCTATCCCGGCGTTTACGCCAACCAAGGCGGAAAACCCGGCGCCGCCCATATCGAAGAGCGACGCTCTCGCCTGCTCGCGGTCATTGCCCAATGCAACCGCGAGCTCCAGCCACTCGGGATCCATATGAGCGTTTTGGTCTGGCGCCCCTGCGGAGCGCTCATCTATGTGTACCGCCCTGCGGACCTCATGCGATACCTCTCCGACCCCCGCGCCACGACGGCGCTTACCGCCGAAGGTTACGATGTCCACAACCTGCCCGCATCCCTGGTGCATCTCGCCGCGCGCATCACGCTGGCAAGCAGCAATGCCGCAGAAAGCGCCTATGACAGCAGCGTCTGCGCACTCGCGCGAAATAGGCACTGCGATACGGGGTGCATGTGCGAGTTCCCCCACGAAATTGGCTATTTTTTGGGCTATCCCTACGAAGATGTCCATCAGTTTATCGTCCAGCACGGCGAAAACTATAAGGTCTTTGGCGCATGGAAGGTATACACAAACGTTGAGCAGGCGCTCACGACCTTCGATTCCTATCGCGCATGCACGCAATACCTTACGTACATCTATCAACAGGGCTGCACCCTGGGACAACTTGTCCAGGCAACCCGATAGAGCATACAAAACGCGGCCGCACGCCGCACAACCGAAAGGAAAACATATGAGCAAGATCGCCGTCGTCTATTGGAGTGGCACGGGCAATACCGAGGCCATGGCAAACCTCGTCGCCGAAGGCGCCACGTCCGCGGGTGCCGAGACTGAGGTCATCCCCTGCGCCGACTTCTCTGCCGACAGGGCCGCCGACTACGACGCCTTCGCCTTCGGCTGCCCCGCCATGGGCTCCGAGGAACTCGAGTACGATGAGTTCCAGCCGATGTGGGACGAGGTCAAGGAGGTTCTCGGCGACAAGAAGGTCGTCCTCTTTGGCTCCTATTCGTGGGCCGAGGGCGAGTGGATGGACAACTGGAAGGCCGACGCCGACGAGGCGGGCGTCAACGTCGTCGATTCCGTCATCTGCTACGACGCTCCCGACGATGAGGGCGAGGCGGCCTGCCGCGCCCTTGGAGCCGAGCTCGCCTAGCGGCAATGAGCTCCGCCCATAACGAGCTCTGCACCAAAACACATTCGCATCCCAACAAAAACGGGAGCCGGATCACATCCGGCTCCCGTTTTCTGTTATGTCAGTCATATAAAGCGGCTACGAGATATTTCCCAAGAACGCCTTGGTGCGCTCGCTCTTGGGGTGGTCGAAGACCTCGCTCGGCGTACCCTCTTCCACGATAACGCCGCCGTCCATAAAGACGACGCGGTCGGCGACGTCGCGGGCAAAGCCCATCTCATGCGTCACGACGATCATGGTCATACCGTCACGTGCAAGATCGCGCATAACGCCAAGAACGTCGCGAACCAGCTCGGGGTCGAGCGCCGACGTGGCCTCGTCAAAGAGCATGACGTGAGGGTTCATCGACAGGGCGCGGGCGATGGCAACGCGCTGCTGCTGGCCACCCGAGAGCTGGCTCGGCATAAAGTCGATGCGCTCGGCAAGACCGACCTTGGTCAGCTCCTCGATAGCGATTTTCTCGGCCTCTTCCTTGCTGCGCTTGAGCACCTTCTGCTGCGCGAGCATGACGTTCTTTTTGACTGAGAGGTGCGGGAACAAATTGAACTGCTGGAACACCATACCCAGATGCGTGCGCACCTTGTTAAGATCGACGCCCTTGGCGCACACGTCCACACCCTCAACGACAATCGAGCCACTCGTGGGATGCTCAAGACGGTTGATGCAGCGAAGCATCGTCGACTTACCCGAGCCCGAGGGACCCAGAACTACGACAACCTCGCCCTTGTGCACATCCAGATCGATATCGCGCAGGACCACGTTATCGCCAAAGGCCTTCTGGAGGTTCTTGATGCTGACGACGACCTCGTTCGAGTTATTGGTTTCGCTCATGATAGGACCTCCTTACAGACCGGCGATGTGATCGGCGGGCGTCGCGACGACCTGTCCGGCGCTCTTGGCGGGACGCTTCTTCTTAGTTTCGGCCGTGCCCAAAAGCCTCGCCTCAAGGCCGCTCACCAAGCGAGCGAGCGGCAGGGTGATGACCAGATAGAACAGGGCGGCAACCACGTACGGTGTAATAGAGCCCGTCGTGGCCACGATGGTGCGGGCGTTCATGACGATCTCGACCACGCCCACGGCCGCGAGCAGCGACGTATCCTTGTAAAGCAGGATGAACTCACTGGTCAACGTTGGCAGGACATTGCGGAACGTCTGCGGAATCATAACGTAGAGCAGTGTCTGGAAGGCGTTCATGCCCAGCGAGCGCGCAGCCTCGTTCTGGCCCTTGGGGATCGACTGAATACCGGCACGGAAGATCTCGCACAGGTAGGCGGACGAGTTCATGGCCATGACGATGACGCCCAGCACATAGTCGTCAACCTTGACGCCGGCCAGCGGCAGGCCAAAGAACGCGATGTAGATCTGCAGGAACGCCGGCGTACCGCGAATGATATTCACATAGATACCGGCAAGGCAACGCAGGATGCGCGACTTGGAGATGCGCATGAGCGACAGGGCGAAACCGAAGGGAATTGCCAGCGGAAACGCCACGAGCACGATCGAGAGCGACATGAGGAAGCCTTTGAAGACGATCGGCAGGCTCTGGACCAAAATGACCGGGTTCAGGAACAGGCGAAGGAACATGTTGGAATTCCATGCCTCGACCCACGGCTGCTCCTTAAGGTCGGCCAGGAAGTTATCGAATGCCGTCACGCCCTTGATCTCCACCGACGGAATCTTGGAGATCTTCTTGGTCGAACCATCGGCCAAAGTGTAGGTGCCGCTAAAGGCCTCGTCACCGCCCTCGACGGGGAAGGTCACGCCGTAAACCTCGACACGGAAAAAGCCGCCGGCAGGCGCCGTCTCGCCAAAGTCAATCTTGAGCGTCTGGCCGTCAGCCTTGCACGTGGGTTTCATGGGCGTACGATCCATGAGGTCCTCGCCCGAGAGCATCGTCAATCGCGTGTCATCGGTACCAAACGTCGTGCCGTCGACAAACGTCAAAGAAAGACCGCTCAGCTCCTCGTCGGCATCGGCCTGAACTTCCCAGGTAATGCGCGTCTCGGTGCCGCCGACCACATCGCTGCCCGAACCGGTGTTGGGTCGGGCGGTAATCTTTGCGGTCTCAAGCGCCTGGGCGGTCGTGGGCGCATATGCCCCCGCGCACACCAGCGCGAGCGCCACGGCCATGACGCAGGCTAGCTTTTGGAGCAGGACGGGCAGTGGAAAACGCTGCTCAGCGGCCCCTTTGTTCAGTCGAGACAAGGTGGCTCCTATCGTAGAAGTTGCCGGCAAAACGAGACGGAAACGCTCTCCGTCAAGAGAAGCGCAAAGGCCCTCTCCGCAAAACGGAAAGGGCCCGCGCGCAATCAAGTAGTTATTTTACTTGATGTTGTACTTAGCCATGAGGGCGTCGACGGTACCGTCGTCGGTCAGGTCCTTGATGGCCTGGTTGATGTCATCCTTGAGCTTGGTGTTGCCCTGGTTGATGGCAATGGCGTACTCCTCGCCGGTGCTGATCTGCTTGATGGTCTGGCAGGTGTTGAACTGCTCGGCGGTCAGCTGGCTGGCAACGGAGCGGTTGGTGACTACGGCGTCGCCCTTATCGGACTGCAGGGCGCTGAAGCACTCGGTAGCGTCCTTGTAGGGGACGATCTTGGCCTTCGGGAAGTTCTCCTGGGCAAAGGCCTCGGCGGTCGAGCCAGACTGGACGATGATGGTAGCGTCGGCGTTGTTGAGCTTCTCGCTGTAGTTGTCGGCCGTGATGTCGGTGTTATCGACCTTGGTCACGATAGCCTGATCGTCCATGTAGTAGGAATCAGAGAAAGTGACTTCCTTCTCACGCTCGGGCGTGTCGGTGATAGCCGCGATGGAAACATCATACTTGGCGCCCGAAGCGACGCCCGGAACCAGCGTGTCAAAGTCATTGTTGACATACTCGACATCCAGGCCCAGCTTGTCGCCGATAGCCTTGATGAGCTCAAGGTCAAAGCCCTGATAATCGCCGTTGTCATCCTTGTACTCAAACGGAGCGTACTCGGCAGAGGTGCCGACGGTGAGCGTACCGTCTTTGACGAGTGCATACTCCTTGGAGCCGTCGACCTTCTCGACCTTCGCGTTGTCAGAGCTGCTGGAACCGGCATCGGAACCAGAGGTGGCGTTGGACGAACCACAGCCCGTCAGTGCAAGAGCGAGCGCCATGGCGCCCGTGGCTGCAAACGCGCCAAGCTTCTTGAGCTTCATAATCAGTCTCCTTCCAGTGACCCCGTTTGATTCAGAGGTCTGCAAAAACTGTTGGCTATTATGCACCCGGAATTACGAATCTGCAATGAGAAAACTGATTGAAACAAACCCATAACGTGAATGGAATACTCCACTTAGCAACAGTCATTACTGCTGCAATGACCTTAACAGTTTGATTTCAGCCGCATAACCTGCAAGTTCGTTCGGTGTCTCCAAGATGAATGGCAATGCGCGCAAGCGGCTATTCGATACAATATTCTGCATAACCTGCATACCGCCGCCAAACTCTTCACTACCCAGGTAGCCCTTGCCGATGCACTCGTGGCGATCCTTATGGGCGCCGCAGGGGTTCTTGGAGTCATTGATATGCACGGCGCGCAAGCGCTCGATACCCACCACGCGGTCGAACTCGTCGAGTACGCCGTCCAGGTCATGGATGATGTCGTAGCCAGCATCGCTCACATGGCAGGTGTCCAAACAAACGCCCAGCTTATCGGACAGCTCCGGGCACTTGGCGGCAACGCCCTCGATAATGCGCGCCAGCTCTTCAAAGCTACGGCCCACCTCGGTGCCCTTGCCCGCCATGGTCTCAAGCAATACCGTCGTCTGCTGTCCCTCAAACATCACCTGGCACAGCGTGTCGACAATCATCTGAATGCCGGCGTCTGCCCCCTGTCCCACATGCGCACCGGGATGGAAGTTGTAGTAGTTGCCGGGCAGTGCTTCCAGACGCTGCAAATCTTCCGCCATAGCCTCCAAGGCAAACTCCCGCGCCCGCTCCTTAGCGGAGCAGGGGTTATAGGTATACGGGGCATGCGCCACTAGCGGTCCAAAGTCGTTTTGCGCCATAAGCTCGCGCAGAGCCGCCACGTCATCCATGTCAAGGTCTTTTGCCTTGCCACCGCGCGGGTTGCGCGTAAAGAACGCAAAGGTATTGGCACCAATGGACAACGCCGTCTCCCCCATTGCCCGATAGCCCTTCGTCGTCGAAAGATGACACCCGATCGTTAGCATCTCCAACTCCCCCTCATCAGTTGCGGTGAAATACGGTCTATTGGTGCCTTATTTTGGCGCAAACAGACCGTATTCCACCGCAAGATATAAAAGGGGCATCAGGGGCAAGGTCCGCCGAGCCCCCTTGAGCACCAGCACCGCAGCCTAGAGCGTCAAGCGAATCGCATCGATTATCTGCGCGCAGCGCTGCGTGGCGGCAAGAGGCATAACGGGGCTTTCAAGCTCTCCCGTCTGGACGAGCTGCGTCGCATGCTGAATTTCGCCGTAGAAATCATCGACATCAAACGGGGCATTAATTTCGAGCATTCGTCCGTCGGAGTACTTCACATGGGCGAGCTCGGGGCGATGGAGGCGCTCGATTTCCACCGAACCCCGTTCGCAAGCAATCATTAAGCGGCTTTCATATGCTGCTTTGCCGTCGCACACCATATGAATGGGTATACCGCCGACACTCATATGGATCTCATCGGCCCAATCCACGCGGCCGCCTAATACGTCACGCCAGCGAACTTCACGAGACGAAACATCGCACGCACCCGCAAGCAGATCCTCAAACCACCCGACCGCATAGCAGCCCATGTCATATAGACAGCCACCCTGCAACGGATCGAGCAGATAACTCGAAGGGGACTCACCATAATCGAGTTTTTGCACGCTTTCGATCGAGACGATACAGCCGAGCTCGCCCGACGCAAGCAAACCCTTCACGCGAGTATGCATCGGACAAAACCGATTTTTCATCGCCTCCATAAACGGCACACCGCACTCACGGGAAACAGAGGCGATCGCATGGGCCTCTTCTTCATTCAAAACGGCCGGCTTTTCGCACAGCACGGCCTTTCCCGCGCGCAGTGCCCGACAAGCCCAATGCGCATGCATGCCATGCGGAATAGCCAAGTAGATTGCATCGACATCGGGATCGGCAATCAACGCATCATAAGCCGCATCGCCGCTATCGTCAGCCGTGGCATAACTGTGCGCGGCATCAATCGAAAACGCTCGACAAAATTCCTCGACATGTGCAGGAGTGCGGCCGGCCGCAGCCACCAGCCGTGCCTCGTCGACCTTCTTGAGCGACGATGCAAATCGATGCGAAATGTGCCCAGCGCCCAAAACGCCCCAACGAACCTCACGCAAATCATCACATGAATCCCGATGGCCCACGACAGCCCCCCCCCCCTTCAGTTGCGACGAAATAGTTCCTGCTATCGCCCTATTCTGCCGCAAACAGGAACTATTCCATCACAAGATATAAAAGGGTCATGAGGAGCGAGTTTTGCTGAGGACTTTAAGCGCGGCCGTTACGGGGCCAGGCTGGAAACGTCGGCGCGCGTCGTCGAGACGCTCGGGGATATCGATGTGTTGCGGGCAGTGACGCGCACATTTGCCACACTTGACGCAATTGCTCACGAGCTTGGGCTCGCTCGTGCGCACCGCGCTCGCCGTAAAGTATTGCGACAGCCCCGTAAACCAGCTGTGCGCATAGCTCGCGTTGTAAGCGGCAAAGCAGCCGGGAATGTTAATACCCTTGGGACATGGCATGCAGTAGCCGCATCCCGTGCAGGGCACGCGATTCGATTTTTCAAACTCCGCCAGCACGCGTGCGATGGTATCGAGCTGAGCGGCTGTCATCGAATCCGGCAGGGCCCGATCGGCCAGCACCGCGTTCTCGTCCACCTGCGCGGTATCGGTCATGCCCGAAAGCAGCATCGTGACTTGAGGATGGTTCCACACCCACGAAAGGCCCCAAGCAGCCGGCGTCTTCAGGTACGGATCGCGTACGTCATCGAGCACGGCGCGGGCCCGCGGAGGCAGCTTGCCCGCCAGGCGTCCGCCCAAAAGCGGTTCCATCACAAACACCGCGAGCCCGCACTCGGCGGCTGCTATAAGTCCCGCCGTTCCCGCTTGGTAGCGCTCTCCAGCGTAGTTGTACTGAATCTGGCAAAAATCCCAGTCATACGCGTCGAGCATCGTCAGGAAGTCCGCCGCACTGCCGTGATACGAAAAACCTATCTGGCGAATACGCCCCGCAGCCTTTTGGTGCGCAATCCAGTCTTCGATGCCCAACGCCACCACGCGCTCCCACTGGGCGGGCGAAGTGATGTTGTGCATAAGGTAATAGTCGATATGGTCGGTCCGCAGGCGGCGCAGTTGCTCGTCGAAGAACCGGTCGAAATCCTCCGCGCACTTGCACGAAGCGTGCGGCAACTTAGTCGCGAGCAACACGCGGTCGCGCAGACCCAGGCGCTCAAGTGAGGCGCCCACGCACACCTCGTTACCGGGATAGAGATACGCGGTATCCAGATAATTAATCCCCTGCTCCACCGCACGGGAAATGATGGCATCGGCTGTCTTCGCATCGGGGTGTCCCGGCGCACCGGGAAATCTCATGCAGCCCAGACCCAGAGCGGATATTCGGTTACCACTTTTGGGGTCAACGCGATATTGCACGGCCCCTCCTTTCGCCATCAGCGCCCCGGCAAGGCGAAACACAATGGTCACGCGGCCGAAACATCGTGGAATCGCAATCGAGAACGTATCGTAACGCAGCAGAAATCGAGCTGTCACGGCACCGCTTTAACATCAGCAAAAAGCCCGATGAAAGGAGCCGCCCATGCCCGCGCTCGACCTTTGGAACCTCGCCTCCCAGCTCAAAAGCAACGATTATCGCTGGGTCGACCTCACCCACACGCTCTCATGCGACACCCCGCACTGGTTTGGCTTTAAGCCTTTTGAGTCCACCAAGCTCTTCGACTACCTGCCCGGCACGCCCGAGGACATGCTCGCGCCCATGCGCTGCTTCCAGTATTCGGTTGCTTCGCAGTACGGCACGCATGTCGACGCACCGCGCCACTTCCATGTTGACGGCCGTTCCCTTGGAGAGATTGAACCCATCGAGTTTATGCATCCGCTCTGTGTGATCGACAAACACGAGGAGTGCGCCACAAATCCCGACTACGTCCTGACCGCCGAGGACCTCAAAGCATGGGAGGATGAGCACGGTCGCATTCCCAAAGACGCTTTCGTCGCCTTCCGCTCCGACTGGTCCAAGCTCACCGACCTCGAAAACAAGGACGAGGACGGCCAGCCCCACTACCCCGGCTGGGACCTCGACGCCATCAAATGGCTTGTAGAAGAGCGCAACATCGGCGCCATCGGCCACGAGCCGGCTGACACCGACCCGGCGAGCGTGACCACGCGTGAGGACGCCTACCCCTACCCCGGCGAGCAGTACATCCTCTCGGTCGACCGCTATCAGATCGAGGTCATGGACCATCTAGACGAGCTTCCCGCCACGGGCGCCGTCATCTTCTGCACCTTCCCCAAGGTGCGTGATGGCGTCGGATATCCCGCACGTGTCTTTGCGGTCTGCCCCGCGTCATAAGTTCCCATGCGTTTGTTCTTCTAAATACGGCCATCCGGTGCACGCGACATGGCCCGGCGGCATACAATCCATCAGGCGCCCCATACGCGGGCGCCTTTTTATGGGGAGATGATTCACATGCAGATCAACAAGGTCGCCTTCATCGGCAAGGGCGGCGTGGGCCTGCTCTACGGCAGCATGATCGCCCAAGCGCTCGGCAACGACGCCGTCGAATACGTTATGGACGACGCGCGCTTTGAGCGCCACGCGGGTGATGCGCTCACCGTCAACGGCAAGCCCTGCGCGCTCAAGTCCGTCCGCGCGAGCGAGGCGACACCCGCCGATCTGGTCATCCTCACGGTCAAGACAACCGGGCTCGATGTGGTGCTCAAAACCCTGGAAAGCGTCGTGGGACCCGACACGCTGATCGCGTCGCTGTGCAACGGCATCACGAGCGAGCAGAAGATTGCCGAGCGCTTTGGCTGGGAGCACACCGTCCTTGGTATCTGCCAGGGCATGGACGCCGTATTCCTCAACGGGGAGCTCACCTATACCAATGCCGGCGAGATCCGCTTTGGTGCGGCAGCGGGCACCGACCCCGCAACCGTTATCGCCATCGACGAGCTCTACACGCGTTGCGGCATCGCCCATACCGTCGAGCACGACATCGCACATCGCATGTGGGCCAAACTCATGCTCAACGACGGCATCAACCAGACCTGTATGGCCTACGGCGGCACCTACGGAAGCGCTACGGAGCAGGGCTCCGAGCAGCGTCGTTGCTTTGTCTCCGCCATGCGCGAGACGCTTGCGGTCGCCAACGCCGAGGGTATCGAGCTCACCGAGGCAGACCTAACGCAGATGGTGCATCTCATCGAGGGGCTCGACCCCGCCGGCATGCCCTCGATGGCGCAGGACCGCGTCGCGCAGCGCAAAACAGAGGTCGAGGAGTTCGCGGGCACCGTCCGCCGCCTCGCGGCCAAGCACGATATCCAGGCGCCACAAAACGAATGGCTCTATTCGCGCATCCGCGAAATCGAGGCCAGCTGGTAACGCCGCCGTACCGCATCCAACAGTCTCAATAGCAAAAACCGCCGCAAAGGGCACTCCCCTTGCGGCGGCTTCCTTCTTCATCTATGGGCAAAACCAGCTTCACAACGGCTAGCGCCGCACCTGCGGCGTCTCATCCTCGTCATCGCGGCAAAGGGTCACGCCCGCACTTCCCAGCAGCGCTGCTGCGATGAGCGCGCCGACCACAATAGGAGCAGCCCCGCACGAGCCCTGCATGCCTGCGACAAACGCAGCTGTAGGGCCAAGACAGCCAAGTACCAATGCGACGGCGGCGATAGCGATATCTCGAGCGTTCATGAGACCACTTCCTCCACGAGAAAGACCTTATTTCTCATGAACCAGTGTGCCCCGCATGCATACGCCCAGCGTACCGCCACGGTAAGGGCTCTGTTAACTCAAACGCACATAAAGAAAGGGCAGCTTTACGTTGCCTAAAAGCTCAGCAAAGACGCCCGCCCATCATGTGCCTATTTTGCTCTGATGGCAGATTACCAACCGGTATAGTAGTCGGTGGTTCCGGCAGCACAGCCGGAGTCATAGACCTTGCACTCGCCCTTGGAACCGGTAAACGTGGAGCCTTGGGCCTTATCGCCCGCGGCAACGACGTAGTAGCCATCGGAATCGCGCCAAAAGCCCTCGGAATCCTGCGTCCATTCGCCCGTGCGGTGGTGATACAACACGTTGCTGCTGTAATAAGTCTCGCGGCGGCCGTTATAGTTATTGACGCCGCTCGAGCGCGTCAGACCCGAGCCGTTCGCGTAATACGCAGCAGACGTGTAAGACAAGCCGGAGCAGGCGTTGTAATACGAAGCCTGGGCGGCCTCGGCGGCCTCGGCCTCGGCTGCGGCGGCCTCGAGCGCTTCGCGCTTGGCATTCTCAAGCGCAGTGCGCAGCTCATCGAGCTCGGTCGACTTCGTGTCGACCTCCCCCATCGTCAACAGACTACCCGCACCGTCGATACAACCCTGCAGCACAGCGCGCTCGTCATCGGTAGCATAGTCGCCATACATATTCATAATGATCTGAGCGCGCATCTCAAGGGAATCGCGCTTGGCCTCCATCGAGGCGTTCCACTCCTGCATGGAACCATAACCATCGCCGCGATAATCAACGGGCTGTACCAGCGTCGCCTCGGACGGCGTAGATCCAACCGTATCGGACAGTGTTGCCGCGTGGGCATCAGTTGCGCCGGCGCCTGCCAAAAGTGCCACGGTCAGAGCGGCGGAAAGGGCAGCGGCTTTCGGTTTTCGTGAATCGATCCTCATGTAGCTGGAAACCTCCGTAGTGCGTTTTTGCTGCGTTTGAGCTGCGTGTGATTCGATCGCGCTGCATAGTACCTCGAGCAAATCGCGACCTGCGGTTTTACTCAAAAGGCGCACGTCAATTGCGTAAAACTCACATCCTCTCAACAGGAGTTTTCCACAACTCAAATGCATAAAGCATGCCAAAAACCCTGTAATAGCGCCCTTCCTATGCAAAAAAGACGCCTGCGCAACCATTGCTTGCGCAGGCGCCTTGAGCAGGCATTTATGCAGTTATACCTATCGAGTCGCAAGGGGTCCTTGCACAAGTCGCCTTACTCGTCCAGCACGGCGAAGGCCTGCTTCAGATCCCAAATGATGTCCTCGGCGTTCTCGGTACCGATGGAAAGACGGATCGTGGAGGGCGTGATGTTCTGCTCGGCGAGCTCCTCGGCAGAGAGCTGGGAGTGCGTGGTGGTAGCCGGGTGCACGACGAGCGACTTGACGTCGGCCACGTTGGCGAGCAGCGAGAACACCCGCAGATGATCGATGAACTTCCAGGCAGCCTCCTGGCCACCCTTAATCTCAAAGGTGAAGATCGAAGCGCCGCCGTTGGGGAAGTACTTCTGATAGAGCTCGTGATCGGGGTGCTCAGGCAGGCTCGGGTGGTTCACCTTGGCAACGTGGCTGTCGCCGGCAAGGAACTCAACGACCTTCTTGGTGTTCTCGACATGACGGTCAACGCGCAGCGACAGGGTCTCGGTGCCCTGGAGCAGGACCCAGGCGTTGAACGGGCTGATGCAGGCACCCTCGTCACGCAGCAGGATGGCGCGGACATAGGTTGCGAAGGCGGCGGGACCGGCAGCCTCGGCAAACGAGACGCCATGGTAGGAGGGGTTGGGCTCAGCGATCTGGGCGTACTTTCCGCTCGCCTTCCAATCGAAGTTACCGCCGTCGACGATCACACCGCCCAGCGAGGTGCCGTGGCCGCCGATGAACTTGGTTGCGGAGTGGACAACGATGTTGGCGCCATGCTCCAGCGGACGGAACAGATACGGGGTGCCGAAAGTGTTGTCGACGACAACCGGCAGACCGTGCTTCTTGGCGATCTCGGAGATGGCGTCGATGTTGGGGATGTCAGAGTTGGGGTTGCCGAGCGTCTCGAGATAGATGACCGTGGTGTTGTCCTTGATGGCACCCTCAACCTCTTCCAGGTTATGAGCATCGACAAACGTGGTCTCGACGCCAAACTGGGAGAGCGTATGCTCGAGCAGGTTGTAGGAACCGCCGTAGATGGTCTTCTGAGCCACCACGTGGTCACCAGCCTGGGCAAGAGCCTGCAGGGTATAGGTGATGGCAGCGGCACCGGAGGCGACGGCAAGACCGGCCACGCCATCCTCGAGCGCGGCGATACGGTCCTCAAAGACGCCCTGGGTGGAGTTGGTCAGACGGCCGTAGATGTTACCGGCGTCGGCAAGACCAAAGCGATCGGCGGCGTGCTGGGAGTTGCGGAACACATAGCTCGCGGTCTGGTAGATAGGCACGGCGCGGGAGTCGGATGCGGGGTCGGCGCTCTCCTGGCCAACATGAAGCTGCAGGGTATCGAAACCAAAGGTGTGCTCGGGGTTGTTGATGAACTGGCTCATGATGATCTCCTTGATCGAACGAAAGTAAATAAATAAGAGAGAAGTAAGTCGCTGTCTCCTGATCACGCCGACGGGCGCAAACAGGAGCCCGGCATTCGTCTTGGTAAGCAGTTCATATGCGGTCCTCCTTTTGACATCCCGGTTCCGTGGTCGGCTTAATTACCTACCGCCTTTGTGTGTTTTGAATAGTACGAGCATTGTTTCGCTCGGTCAATCACTTAAAAGCGCTAACCTGTTATCGGTTTTTTAGATAGCTATCGAAAGGACGGGCACCGATGACACTCCAGCAGCTTCGTTTTCTTATCGCCGTGGCAGAGTCCGGCTCAATCAACGCCGCAGCTCAGCGCCTCTATACCGCTCAGTCCAACATCTCAAACGCCGTCAAAAGCCTAGAACAAGAGCTCCATCTGGAGATCTTTACGCGCTCCAGCCGCGGCGTCACGCTCACCAACGACGGCACCGAGCTTTTGGGCTATGCGCGCCAGGTCGTAGAGCAGGCCGACATGCTCGAGGCACGCTACGAGGACGGTGGCACCCCGCAAGCCCGCCTCGCCATTTCCGCCCAGCACTACGCCTTTTCGGTCGAGGCCTTTGTCAACGTAGTCGAGCGCTGCCGCGACAGCAAGTTCGAGTTCATCATGCGCGAGACCACCACATCGCAGATCATCGATGACGTCCGTGCGTTTCGCAGCGATATCGGCATTCTGTATCTGGATGACTTTAACGCCCGCGTTCTGCAGAAGGCCTTCGCCGATGCCCGCGCAAGCTTCCATCCCCTATTCGACGCGACGGTCCACGTCTTCGTTAGCGAGCGCCACCCGCTCGCACGCCGCCCGCAGCTGTCCCTTGCCGACCTCACGCCCTATACGCGCTACAGCTTTGAGCAGGGAACCTCAAACTCCTTCTATTACGCCGAGGAACCTTTTAGCTATATCCCTTGCGACCGCAACATACGAATCTCGGACCGCGGAACACTTACTAACTTACTTATCACGTCGAACGGTTACACCCTGTCGACCGGTGTCCTCTCCAATGAAATGCAATGGGGCATGGCATCGATCCCGCTAGCAGACGCCCCAACGATGCACGTTGGCTACATCATGCACGACGAGCGCAAGCCCTCTCTCCTCTTGCAGCAATACCTCGACGAGCTCAACCGCATCATCCATGCCAACTAACAGTCCGAAGACGGGGTAGAAATCGTAGATTGCTGGCCCCCGGCGGGCATGGCGCTACAATGGTCACTCACACGAAACGTACCCAACGAAAGGAAGCCCGTGAAGGTCATCATCTATACCGACGGCTCGGCCCGATCAAATCCGGGACGCGGCGGCTACGGCGCCGTGCTCAAATACACCAACCCCGCCGGCAAGACCTTCACCTCCGAGCTTTCGCGCGGCTACGCCAAGACCACCAACAACCGCATGGAACTCATGGCGGTCATCGTGGCGCTCGAGGCGCTCAACCGCCCTTGCGAGGTCGAAGTCCATTCCGATTCGCAGTATGTCGTCAACGCCTTTAACAAGCACTGGATCGACGGCTGGAAAAAGCGCGGATGGAAAACCGCCAACAAGCAACCCGTCAAGAACCGCGACCTGTGGGAGCGCCTACTCACCGCCAAAAGCAAGCACAAGGTTGAGTTCATCTGGGTTAAGGGTCACGCCGGTCACGAGCTCAACGAGCGCTGTGATGAGCTCGCCACCACGGCGGCCGACGGCAGCAACCTCGATATCGACACCGGCTTTAACGAGAGCGACCTGTAATAGCGTTTTCGCGCAGCTTTATATCCCCACGCGCTACACTCATCCTGTAGATCAAACAACGCAAGGGAGACGTATGCTGCGCATCGCGACCATCGGTACATCCATGATCACCGACGACTTTATCCAAGTCGTCAACGCCAACGACCAAGCCGCGTTTGTGGGCACGCTTTCACGCGACGCCAATCGCGGTACTGCCTTTACCGCCGAGCGCGGTGGCGAGCGAAACTTTACGTCGCTCGATGAGCTTGCGGCAGCCGCCGACGTCGACGCCGTCTATATCGGCAGCCCTAACGCACTTCACTACGAGCAGGCTCTTGCCTGCATCGCCGGTGGCAAGCACGTCATCGTCGAGAAACCCTTCTGCGCCACCGAAGCGCAGGCGCTGGAAGTCTTCCGCGCTGCCGAGGCAGCAGGTGTCGTGGCCCTCGAGGCCATGCGTCCCCTCCACGATCCCGCCTTCCACGCCATCGAGGACGCCCTGGGCGAGATCGCCCCCATCCGCCGCGCCTCATTGCGCTTTGGCAAGTATTCCTCGCGCTACAACGAGATTCTCGCGGGACGCGCCACCAATATCTTCGACTGCAATATGGCATCGGGTTCCCTCATGGACATTGGCGTCTACGCCGTCGAGCCCATGGTCGAGATTTTCGGCATGCCCTCCGGCCTTACGAGCATGACTACTCTACTCGACCCCACCACGCGACAGCTCACGCACGGCCCCATCGACGGCTGCGGTTCCATCCTCGCCAGCTATGGCGGAGGCAGCATCTCCGTCGAGCTCGCGCACTCCAAAATTACGAATGACCTGCTGCCCTCGCAGATCGAAGGCGAGCGTGGCACTATCCAGATCGACCATCTGTCCACGCCCCGCAACGTCCGCATCGACTATCGCGGCGACGTCGTACGCGGCTCGGCGACCGAGGCACCGCGCGAACAGGGAGACAACGGCCGCGTGCTCGACCTGCCCAAATCGAGCAACACTATGGAATACGAACTCACAGACTTTATCACCGCCATCGGCGGCATCGATAACGTTAAGGAAGAGATTTGGGAGACCCCGGCGGGACGCCACGAGCTCGGACACTACCGCGATGTCACGCTCGTCTCACTGCGCATCATGGATGCCGTGCGCCAGCAGGCCGGCATAACCTTCCCGGCTGACGCAGGCAAGCAGGCATAGCGATGGGCTTCTTCGATACGTTCTTCTCCAGCGTCACCGGAGGCAGTCGAGAGCCTCAAAAACCATCAAACGTCGAGCTCGAGCTGCGCCGCAGGCTTACCGTGCTCGCAAGCGACGAGGCCACTCAAGACACTCCCCTGCGCTATTTTCTGCGCTGGGCGGGGCAAGTCCAAGGCGTTGGTTTTCGCTTTACCAACACCAACCTCGCGCAGGCACGCTCCCTCACCGGCTGGGTGCGTAATATGGAAGACGGCTCAGTCGAGATGGAGATACAGGGAGCTCCGGCAAACGTCCTATCTCATCTTGAGGCGCTTCATGCCTCCTACGAGCGCATGGGAACGCGTTTTCGCCTCGTAGACGCCCAGGCCCGAGCCCCACTTGCCAATGAAGACGGTTTCAGTCCTCATTATTAGTATTGTGTGCTAAATACGGTATCATTTACCTACGACCGTTAATAGAAAAGAGGCGAGGCGCATGGCGGTGCAAAGAAGGAATACCAGGCAGCGAAAGCTGGTTCTTGACGCCGTGCGCCAAAGCTATAACCATCCCACCGCCGACGAAATCTACAACGTCGTGCGCGCGCAGGATGACAAAATCAGCCGCGGTACGGTCTACCGCAATCTCAATCTCTTGGCCGACGCCGGCGAAATCCTCTCCATCAAGACGCCGGGCGGCAGCCGCTTCGATCGCACGATCGAGCCGCATGCGCATATCATCTGCACCTCATGCAGCCGCGTCATCGACGTACCGCTCCCCTTCGATGCCCAGCTCGACGCCAAGGCGTCCGAGCAAATCGGCTGGCACGTCACGTCGCACTACACCATCTTCGAGGGTCTCTGCCCCGACTGCCGGTAGATGTTTGGGACATGCCTTAAAATCCACCTTTCCGCGCTTTGCAGCAAAAAATAGATTTCTAGGCATGTCCCAAATATCTACTCAGCAAGCAGGCGATGCAATTCCTCTTCGACCGTGCGCACGTAACGGACGCGGTCGTTGATGCCACGCATAGAGGGATTGCAGCTCTCCATTAGATAAGGATGGCCTACGACGTTGAGCATGTCGCGGTCGTTTTCGTTATCGCCAAACGCCATCATCTCATCGGGCGAAATACCCAGGGCACGACCGTAATCGGCAAGCGCGGAGCCCTTGCCCGAACCGAAACCGATAAAGTCCGTCCATTCGGTTCCCGACGTCATCACGTCGACACGGTCGCTAAAGAGGCACTCGAAATACTCCAGGGCCGCCGGCTGATCCACCTCGGGCGTCTGGAAGGCAATCTTAATGACGTCCTCGTCGATGTCCTCGGGACGGTCGACCACCGCCACATCGCAGTGGACCTCATAACGCAGGTGTTCAACAAACGCGTCGTTGCCGCTCATGGTGTAGAGGCGCCCCTCACACGAAAGGGTCACGTCGGCATGGGGATACGCAACCACGGCATTCGCGATATCCATAGCAAGGCAACGCTCCATGGAACGCTTGACAACGGCACGCCCCTCGCTCATCACCAGGGCTCCGTTTTCGCATACGTAGGCGAGCTCATCGGCCACCGGGGCAAACAGGTAGCGCAAGCTCGCATATTGACGGCCGCTCGCCGGCATAAACACGATACCGCGACGATGCAGCTCATCGATGAGCTCAAAGGCCTCGGAACGCGGCTCGCGCTCCCCCGGATGCAGCAACGTGCCATCCAAATCGCATGCAATCAGCTTGATTCCCTCAAGACCCATATGCTTTCCCCCACAGCATCTCATCAACAGAAAGACGGGCTTTGAATAGTTGCCTCTCAAAGTCCGTCTTACTCATACGCACGTTAGCCGCGCGCCTTCTTTACGATCGTAAAGTCTGGAGCCATACTCACAACGGCATCCGCCGCACTCGACGCAAAGCGCCGGTCCGCATCGAGTTCACGGGTAACCGTCGAGAGCCGAACGCCCTCGACGCCCCGGAGCATGCGGCCCAAAACAGGCTGCACCGGCGTATACATGCGCACGGTATGCTCGTCCGAGTCGCCTCGGAAAAGCGGTGCGTGCATATTGCCGATCTCCCAGCACGCATGCGCGAGCGCAATCGGGTCCATGCGGTCAACTTCGACCAAATAAACCTCGGCGCTGCGCAGGCGCACGACAACCGCCACGGGCACCATGCCCGAACGGTCAATGGCGAGCACGTCGCCGTCGGCAAGACGACCGCCGTCGGCAGCATCCAACCGAACATCGACCGTGCGCCCCCGCTCCGTCACGCCCGCAAACGCGCATACATCAGCCTGGTCCCAATCGAGCAGCAACTCGTCAATTTCAAAGACGCCGCCTAACTTCCGGCGAAGCAGGAGTTCATAGGACGGATCGTTGAGATTTCCCAAGCATGTCGTCGAAACCAAGCGTTCAGGCATACTCTAACCCTCGACCTCAACGAGCTCGATATCAAAGTTGAGGTCCTTGCCGGCCAGCTCGTGGTTGGCGTCGAGCGTCACGGCCTCGGGCGTTACGTCGATGACCACGGCGGGAACGGGCATACCGCTCGGCGTGGACAGGAAGAGCTTCATGCCCTTCTCGATCTGCTCGATGTTGGGAACCTGTTCGGCCGGGAAGGTCAGGACCATCTCGGGGTTGTGCTCGCCGTAGGCATCGGCGGCCGGGATGTGTACGGTCTTCTTCTCGCCCACCTGCATGTCGACAACAGCGGCATCGAAGCCCTTGATCATCTGACCGGCGCCGCAGGTGAACTCCAGCGGCTCGCCGCGATCGTAGGAGCTATCGAACTGCGTGCCGTCGTCGAGCGTGCCGCGATAATGAGTCTTGACCTTCTTGCCCTGGTTGGACATGGAAACCTCCGTGATAAGGGCGGCGCACAACGCGGGCCGCCATGAACATATGGCGCTAACTATACCCTAGTCATACAATTCAAAGACAGTTTGCAAAGAAACGCTGCAACCGGAGGAACCATGGCATATCCCGTATTTGACCTACACTGCGACACCGCCGACCGCATCGGCTGGGCCACGCTCGATCTCGACCTGCGCTTTACCGCCGGCACCGATGGTTATTTCCCCGGCGACGAAACGCATCCGCAAGATTTCGACCTCATCGAGGGCAACGCCTGCGCCATCTCGCTCGCAAAGATCGGCAACACGCCGTGGGCACAGTGCTTCGCCACGTTTGTCCCCGACGAGATTCCCACCGCTCACGCCGCGCGCTTCCAGGCGCAGATCATGGCGCACATGAGCGGCCAGGCAATGCTCAACCACGACCGCATGGTCAACGTACGCAGCGCCGCTGACATTCGCCCTGCGCTCAAAGACGGCAAGGTCGCCTGCATCCACACCATCGAAAACGCCACGTTCTTTGCCGAGGACCCCGCGCTGATCGAGGTGCTCAAGAGCTTGGGCGTGCTTATGTCGTCACTCAGCTGGAATGCGCAGGGACCGCTCGCGAGTGGCCACGACACCCACGCCGGCCTCACCGCCGCCGGCATCGAGGCGCTTACGCAGATGGAGCACGCCGGTATGGTGCTCGACGTCTCCCACCTCAACGATGAGTGCTTTGACGAGGTTGTCGCCCACGCCACGCGCCCCTTCGTCGCCAGCCACTCCAACTCCCGTGCGGTTTGCGGTGTCAAGCGCAACCTTACCGACGACCAGTTCCGCACCATTCGCGACATGGGCGGCATCGTCGGCCTCAACTACTGCAGCGAGTTCCTTTCCAACGACGCAACCGACAAAACCGCCGCAGACGTCACCTTCGACCAGCTGGCGGCACATATCGAGCACTGGCTCGACCTGGGTGGCGAAGATGTCATCGCACTCGGCGGCGACTGGGACGGCGCCAAGGTACCCGCCTTCCTCTCCGATGCCAGCAAGATGCCCGAATTCCAGAACATGCTCTCCAAGCACTTTGGCAAGACCGTGATGCAGAAGCTCTGCAGCGACAACGCGCTTGCCTTCTTTGAGCGTTATTAATTTCACATCCCTTGAACGGGCCGGCATGCCGAACGGGCGACATGCCGGCCCGTCCCCAATCTGAAGGACCGCTTTTGACGCAGCAATTCACGATTTCCGTACCCCGACCGGATGGGATGCCCATCCCCGTCGTCGTTACCAAAAAGCGCGTCAAGAACTTCAACCTACGCGTCACATCGAGCGGTGAGGTCCACACTAGCGCACCGCTCGGCGCCAGCCGCGAGCGTATCGAAGCGTTTGTGAAGCGCAACAGCGCCTGGATTATCAGCCGACTTGCCCGGCGCGAGCAACGTCAGGCGACGGCGCGAGAGCCGCTCAGTCCCTCGTCCATCATTGCACTTTGGGGCAAGCCCATCACGGTACAGGACGCACTCGATCACAACTTTGCATCGCCCGCACCGCGACCCAAGCTGGCCACCTTCGCAAGTTTTATGGGTACCGACGAATCGGACGAAAGCCCACAGGCTAAGCGGCGCGCAATCCTCGACGGCCTAACGTCCGACGAGCTCCAAGCCCACATCGACCAGCTTTATACGACCGAGGTCACCGCAGCGCTACGCGACATCGTGCACGCGTACGAAATCGCAATGGACGTCACCGTGGCCCGCGTCTCCGTGCGCAGCATGAAAACGCGTTGGGGCTCCTGCACACCCAAAACCGGCGCCATTCGCATCGCGCGCGAGCTCGCCGCCTATCCCATCGAATGCCTCGACATGGTTGTCGCCCACGAGCTCGTCCACTTGCTCGAGCCAAGCCACAATCAGCGGTTTCACGCCCTGCTCGACACGTACTGCCCTAACAATAGAGCTCTGTCGCAGCGGCTCAAGCAGCCACCCCTCAACAAGCTCTAGCGTCGACTAGCGCACGCGCTCGATCTCGACGCCGCAGCTTGCCAGGGGCAGGCCAACAGGAGCCCACGGCTTATCGAGCTTTATGCGCACACCAAGCAGCGAGGGATAACGGCGCAGCAGCATCTGGGCTGTCCCCTCGGCTGCCGCCTCGATGAGCTTAAACGTGTGCTCGCGCAGATAGCCATCGACATCGTGGCACACCGAGCCGTAGTCAATCGAGGCGTCCAGGTTATCGTGCTCCCCCGCCGCGCGCAGGTCGGCATAGAGCACCAGAGAAACGATGAACTTCTGACCCAGCGCGTTCTCCTCGGGATACACGCCATGGTTGGCAAAAACCTCAAGGCCGTCAATAACAATACGATCGGCATGGCGCAGATCGTCATAGCTCACGTGAGGCACCGCCGTTGCGGTGGATATTTCGCCCCTTCCACGGCGGGCGAGCTCAGTACCTTCAGTCTTGGTTGCATTCTCGGGCAGTTTTTTGTTACTCAACGCGATCGTCTCCTTCGTTTAGAACCCCGACCGCGCAAACTAACTACACGCGAATCGACAGGTTCTTTTTATCATCGCTCCAGTTGCAAGCATTGCGCGCGGGGCATGCAAAGCAGGCGCGCGACGCTTTGTCGGCTGCATAGAGCAGACGCTCGAGCGGTTGGCTGTTCACGCGCAGCTTTCGATGGCCCAGAATGGCCGTCTTAATGGCTGCGGCATCGGCCGGCTCAAACGCCACGTCATCGGGCATGCCGCCGAGAATCGCATCAGCGACGCGTTCGCTTGCAACATCATGGGATATACCCGATTCATACTGTTCATCTTTGCCGATATCGTGAAGAAGTGCCGTGGCGTAGATGACCTCGCGGTCAAATTCGAGCTGTTCCTCGAGATTCTTGATCCACATAATGCGAGCGACATCGAGCAGATGGTCAATACCGTGGCGGCAGAAGATGCGCCCCGATTCCAACTGTGCAATGTTGCCCAGGTGCCGCCGGAACAGTCCGTTGGCACAAATGTAATCAATGCGAGGCATGGCACCAAAGGGGGCCAGGCCCGAAGCCATAAAGCCGCGACGCGACGTCCCCTCATCGGTCTTCGATGTAAAGTCGTTGACGACTCTCATGGTTAGCGGCCCAGCATCCTAAAGAAACGCTCCTCGAGCGCGGGATCGGTCTCAAAGACGCCGCGGCGAGCAAGCGTCACGGTCTTGGTGCCGGGCTTTTGCACGCCACGCATCGTCATGCACATATGCTCGGCCTCCATCAACACAATCGCTCCCTGGGGAGCGAGATAATCCATGAGGGCATCGGCAACCTGTGTGCACAGTTGCTCCTGCAGCTGAAGACGGCGGGCATAAACCTCAACCGTGCGGGCGAGCTTGGAAAGCCCAGCCACCCGACCGTTAGGGATATAACCAATGGCGGCCTTGCCATAAAACGGCAGCAGATGATGTTCGCACAGCGAGTAGAACGTAATGTCGCGCTCGATAACCAAATCGTTCGAAGCGACGGCAAAGGTTTTGGACAGGTGCTCCTCGGCACTCTGGTCCATGCCGCCGGCGATCTCACCATACATACGGGCAACGCGCGCCGGGGTCTCCAGCAGGCCCTCACGAGTTGGGTCCTCGCCTATGCCCTCAAGCAACAGCTTAATGGCGGCCTCGACTTTTTCCTGATCGACCATCTGGGCCTCACTTTTCCGATTTCACGTTCGCGCTATGGTACCACGCCCTCCGGCATCGACCACAAGCTACATAGTATGGGTCGAATAGACTGGATCGTCCCGCCAAAGCTGCACAGCGTCGCAAAGCGCAACGCCCTCACGCACAGCGCGGTCGCGCGTAGCGTTCATATCGATCACACGCTGGTTACTCGAGCCCCTAAAGCGCAACGAGATATCATAAAGATCCTGAACAAACGGGCCATCCACCAACATGTCGAGGCAGGCAAGGATACGGTCCGTCACCTCAGTATGGTGACGACCACCCGGCATAAGCTCCTCGAGCACGTCGCCGGTAAAACACCAAATGGTCTTTCCTGACCCCGCAGGATAAGCGGCACGAACACGCTCGACAAACTCAACGAGCCCCGCCTGGTTCTCGGGTTCCATGGGCTCCCCACCCAGAATCGTCAGGCCGTCAATAAAGGGATGATCGAGGCTCTCGATAATCTTGTCCTCGACGGCACGATCAAAGGGCTCGCCCGCAGCAAAGTCCCACGCAACAGAGTTAAAGCAATTCTTGCACCCACGACGGCACCCGCTCACAAACAGAGAAGTACGAACACCTTCCCCATCGGCAATGTCGAAATACTTAATGTTCGCGTAGTTCATAAGTAACCTTCCTGGGGGTCTGGAGCATATCATCCCGTCCTCAAACATTCTCGGCCTGCGGCCTGCGAAACTGCGGGCGGGACGATATACTCCAGACCCCTCGCGAGCGACACTCAATGAACGAAGCGAACATCGAGCATAGGGTTCGAGGTCCAATAAAAACTCTGTTGCAGCTCAACCGTCGTTCCAAGCAAACCGTTGTTGCAGGTCGACTCATTTCCGCTAAGAACTTCGAGGAGTGAGCAGACCACATGCTGCATCTCAGCTACATCAACTTGGCCGCCCCATAGCGAGGCCCCGGACCTTTGCTCGATATGAGTTCCGCACGAACAGGAGGCGCCAGTGGCACCTCCGTCGTGAGCCAGGACTGTCCGAAATAGCGAGTAAAGGTCCGGGGCCTCGCTACGGGGCGGCCTGGGATGACTATTAGAGATGCAGAACGCGGTCGCGGATCTCCTCGGTTCGGCCCTGGTTCCAGAACTGGGTACCGATGTAGCCGCACGTGCGACGGGCGACATTCATCTTCTCCTGGTCGCGGTTGCCGCAGTTGGGGCACTCCCACACCAGCTTGCCATCGTCCTCGACAATGCGGATCTCGCCATCGTAGCCGCACACCTGGCAGTAGTCGCTCTTGGTGTTGAGCTCGGCGTACATGATGTTGTCGTAGATGTACTGCATCACGCGAATGACAGCCTTGAGGTTGTCCTGCATGTTGGGAACCTCGACGTAGGAGATGGCACCGCCCGGCGAAAGTTGCTGGAACATACCCTCGAACTTGAGCTTGTCGAATGCGTCGATCTCCTCGGACACGTGGACGTGGTAGCTGTTGGTGATGTAGCCCTTGTCCGTCACGCCCGGGATGATGCCAAAACGACGCTGCAGGCACTTGGCGAACTTGTAGGTCGTCGACTCAAGCGGGGTACCGTACAGCGAGAAGTCAATATCGCTTTCGGCCTTCCACTCCGCGCACTTGTCGTTCATGCGCTGCATGACGGCCATGGCAAAGGGCGTGCCCTCCTTCTCGGTGTGGCTGTGGCCCGTCATGTACTTGACGCACTCATACAGGCCGGCATAGCCCAGGCTGATGGTGGAGTATCCGCCCACGAGCAGCTTGTCGATTGTCTCGCCCTTCTTCAGACGAGCGAGGGCACCGTACTGCCAAAGAATCGGTGCGGCATCCGAAAGCGTACCCATCAGGCGCTCATGACGGCACAGCAGGGCACGGTGGCACAGCTCAAGGCGCTCATCGAAGATCTTCCAGAACTTGTCCATATCCTGATGCGAGCTCAGTGCGACATCAGGCAGGTTGATGGTCACGACGCCCTGGTTAAAGCGACCATAGTACTTGGGCTTGTTCGGATCATAGTTCAGCGCGTTGGCCACGTTGTTAAATCCGTTACCGGAACGGTCAGGCGTCAGGAAGCTGCGGCAGCCCATGCAGGTATAGCAGTCGCCGTTGCCCGCGGTCTCGCCCTTCGACAGCTTGAGCTCGCGCATCTTCTTCTCGGAGATGTAGTCGGGCACCATGCGCTTGGCGGTGCACTTAGCGGCCAGCTGGGTCAGGTAGAAGTACGGGGAATTCTCGTGAACGTTATCGTCCTCGAGTACATAGATGAGCTTGGGGAATGCCGGGGTAATCCACACGCCGGCCTCGTTCTTAACGCCCTCGTAGCGCTGGCGAAGCGTCTCCTCCACGATCATGGCAAGGTCGTGCTTCTCCTGAGGCGTACGAGCCTCGTTAAGATACATAAAGACCGTCACGAACGGCGCCTGGCCGTTCGTGGTCATAAGCGTCACGACCTGATACTGGATCGTCTGGACGCCGCGACGAATCTCGTCACGCAGACGGTCCTCAACGACCTCGCGGGCCTTTTCGGGAGATGCGGAAACGCCGAGCTCCTCGAGCTCGCGGGCGACCTCGCCGCGAATCTTTTGACGGCTCACCTCGACGAACGGGGCAAGATGGGTCAGCGAAATCGACTGGCCACCGTACTGGGAGGAAGCAACCTGGGCGATGATCTGCGTCGCGATGTTGCAGGCGGTCGAGAAGCTGTGCGGCTTCTCAATCAGCGTACCCGAGATAACAGTGCCGTTCTGGAGCATGTCCTCCAGGTTCACCAGATCGCAGTTGTGCATGTGCTGGGCAAAGTAATCCGAATCGTGGAAATGAATCAGGCCCTCATTATGGGCATCCACGATCTCTTGGGGCAGCAGCACACGCTGAGTCAGGTCCTTGGAGATCTCGCCGGCCATGTAGTCACGCTGAACGGAATTGACGGTCGGGTTCTTGTTGGAGTTCTCTTGCTTGACCTCTTCGTTGTTGCACTCGATCAGCGACAGAATCTTGTCGTCGGTCGTGTTCTTCTGGCGCTTCAGGCTCTGAACATAGCGATAGATGATGTAGTGGCGGGCAACCTCGTAGCAGTCGAGACGCATGATCTCGTCCTCGACCAAATCCTGGATCTCCTCGACCGAAACGGTGTGTCCGGCATTCTCACATGCCTCGGCAACGTTTTGTGCCGCATAAACCACCTGACGGTCGGTTAGACGAGAGCTCTCCTCGACCTCCAAGTTTGCGGCGCGGATGGCATTGACGATCTTATCGATGTCAAAGACAACCTCGGTGCCGCTGCGCTTGATGATCTTCATCCTCTTGCCTCTTTCGGGTCGTAGCCTCATTGCGCTTCAGAGCCAAACGATGCCCGGCAGGGCTTGCCCCTGTCTTGCGGCGCCGTCGCGCAATCTGTGTTCTCGATAAACCATAGGTCCTCATGCGGACAATCCTCGCGGCCGATCAAGCGGCTCAAAGGCGTGTCCAAATGGGACGATTAAGGTCTTCGTTCTCTGTCCGCCATCTATCATACGACAAAGACGCATCTATATCCTGTATTCTTTTTTTAGGTCAAACACAACATATAGTGTTTCAGCAGGTCAAAGCAATTGGTCATTTTGCAGACGCATTAAAAATGAGGGGCATTGGACAAGTCGGTAAAACGTTACCAACACGGCTACCTGCATGGCAGTTATAAAACCCCCTTAGTCAAGCCGCTGACAAATCCTACCAAAACCAAGCCGCTCACGCCAAAAGAATCCAAAAGATTATGCTTGACCAACATGTTGCGGTCACGATGGACCAGAACACATGCAATCTGTCGGCGTCCCCACGGGATGCGAAGACCATCGCGTACAGACCTTGGATCAATATTTGGCGGCTTATTTGGCGGCGTGCTTGGTGGCAAAACAAAACAGCCCAGAGGCTAAGCCTCTGGGCTGCGAACATTTGGTGGGCGTTAGAAGATTTGAACTTCTGACCTCTTCCGTGTCAGGGAAGCGCTCTCCCCCTGAGCTAAACGCCCAAATGGAGCGGACAACGGGGCTCGAACCCGCGACCCCAACCTTGGCAAGGTTGTGCTCTACCAACTGAGCCATGTCCGCTTACGAGGATTAATCTTACGTGATGCCCGCATCCTATGCAAGAACTTTTTTGAAAAGTTTTGCGATACCCTCGCGAACCTCGCGAAGACATCAGCCACCACGGAAGGTGTAGGCAAACGCAAGCTCGCCGCAAGAGGCCCTTACATCTCACCGAGCATGATCCAGGCAGAGCTGTCCTGCGCGAGCCCACCGTCTACAAGCGGTGATGAGGTGAGCAGGACCCTACCCGCCGGCAGCTCCACGGGTGCTGCGCCGAAGTTCGTCACACACGCCCAGCCGTTGTCGCGGCGATAGGCGATGACGCCACCCTCAGCGCCCTCGGCACCATCCGCAAGGCCGGTGCGCCCGTCAAGATCGAGCCACGCAAGATCGTTGGCGCACCCGCGCAGCTTGCGCCGCAGCCAGAGGGCGTCGCGATAGAGCGCAAGCATCGATGTCGGATCCGCTTCTTCCCTATCGGCAGCGTAATCGGAAAACCATGCAGGCTGCGGCAGATGGGGCGCCGCATCGGCGTCCGCAGGCGAAAACCCAAACGATCCGCCCTGCGCGGGATCGTCCGCCGCTACCCATGGCAGGGGCACACGACAGCCGTCGCGCCCCTTCTCGCGCTTCGGTCCGTGCGTATTGGTCGCAGTAGGATCTTCGAGTGCAGCCCACGGAATGTCAGCCACCTCAAAAAGACCGAGCTCCTCACCCTGATACACGTATGCCGAGCCCGGAAGCGCCAGTTCAAGCAAAAGGGCCGCCCGCGCGCGGCGCTCGCCGAGTTCACGGTCCTCGTAATAAGACGACCCGTCGCGTAAGAGCCAGTCGAGCGCAATCTGGTGGTAGCGCGTCGCCTTGATCTGCGGCAGGGCATAGCGCGTCGCCACGCGCGGCACGTCGTGGTTGGAGAGTACCCAGGTCGAGGCGGAATCGGATTCGATGGCTGCCTTCAAGCCCTCCTCGATTGCAGCGCGCATGTCATCATAGGTCCAAGTGGCCTTGGCGAACTCAAAGTTGAATGTCTGGCCAAGCTCGTTGGGACGCGCGTAGAGATACTGGCGCTCGGGCAGCACCCACGCCTCGGCAACGGCGCTGCGCGGCGGATTATAGCGGTCGAACACGCGGCGCCACTCGCGATAGATCTCGTGGACCTCGTTGCGGTCCCACAGCGGATGAGTGCCGTCGTCAACCATGTCATCGCCCTCGGCGAGATGCCACCGGTCGAGGTCATCGCGGTCGAGATCCTTGGCAAGACCGTGCGCCACATCAATGCGAAAGCCATCGACGCCTCGATCGCTCCAAAATGTCAGGACGTCGCAAAAGAACGTGTGAACCTCGGGGCATGACCAGTCAAAGTCCGGCTGCTCGGGCGTAAACATGTGCAGATACCACTGACCGTCCGCAACACGCGTCCAGGCGGGGCCGCCAAAGTTGGCATTCCAATTGGTGGGAGGCAGCTCGCCGTGCTCGCCGCGACCATCGCGGAAGATATAACGGGCGCGCTCGGGCGATCCGGGGCCGGCGGCAAGAGCGGCTTTGAACCAGGGGTGCTGGTTGGATGAATGGTTAGGCACGATGTCGACGATGACCTTGATGCCGCGCGCATGAGCCGCAGCGATCATGTCATCGAAGTCGTCAAGCGAGCCGAGACGTGGGTCGACATCGCAGTAGTCCGCCACATCATAGCCACCATCGACAAGAGGCGATGGGTAAAACGGGCTCAGCCAGATGGCCTCGATACCCAGCTGCTCAAGATAGTCCATCTGCTGGGTAATGCCCGCGATATCGCCCAGACCCGAACCAGTCGAATCCTTAAACGAGCGCGGGTAGATCTGATAGATCGCGGCGTCGGACATCCATGAGCGCGAAGAAGACTTTTCTGTAGCCATGGGACGAGTCTCCCTTGCAACGAGGTTTTGCGAGATGCCCACGATGATACGCCCAAAGCGAACATTCGCGGCAAACAGCGCCACGGCCACGCCCCAAAACGCTCGCTCCCTCTCAGGTTCGAACCCATGCGATTGATACAAAAAAGCCCGGCTACCGTAGTAGCCGGGCTGTTGTGCTTGGAGCGGACAACGGGGCTCGAACCCGCGACCCCAACCTTGGCAAGGTTGTGCTCTACCAACTGAGCCATGTCCGCATATGTAAAACAAAACGGGCGCCGGAGCGCCCGGATGTTGCCTGGAGGCGAAGCCCGGATTCGAACCGGGGGTAAAGGCTTTGCAGGCCTCTGCCTTACCACTTGGCCACTTCGCCGGAAAAGGACCGCCTAAACGGTCCGGAAATGCAATGGAGCGGACAACGGGGCTCGAACCCGCGACCCCAACCTTGGCAAGGTTGTGCTCTACCAACTGAGCCATGTCCGCTTGCGGGTTATTAATTTACGCGAGTTGTCCAAAAGACGCAAGTACTTTTTTCAAAAAACTTGTCTGCCGCATGTTCTTAGTAGCTAAACGCGCTAAAGCGATTGGCTAGGCACACGATTCCAGCGCTCCGCTAAACAGCTTCACCATCTGCACGCGCGTGCCGGCGCCGTCCGTACGACGAGCAACCTCCACGTTATCGACGAGCATACGCATAAGCTTGATACCACGGCCGCGTTCCTCAGATGCAACCGGCTCGCTCGTTTCATCGATAGAATAGCCGGCACCTCGATCAAGCACCTCAACCACAACGCGATCGCCATAGGCCTGAACCGTCAGGACGCACCCGATACCGCCCGCATGGTCATAGGCATTACCCAGCGCCTCCCCCGACGCCAATGCGACATCGTAGCGCTCGTCACGGCGCAACGGAAGCGATTCAAGGAGTTCGGCGATGCGATGTCGGTAGTACGGAAGATTCTCGATACCCTGACGGACCTCGACGCTCTTACTCCAGCGAGGCAGCTCCCCCACCGGAATAGCGGGAATAGACTCCCGTGCCGGCCCCGCGACATGAAGGATATCGACAAGACGAGCAATCTCCAAAAAGCGAACAACTTCACCTGATGCATTGACGAGCGAAAGCAAGCCTTCTCGCCTCATGAGCTCACGAGCGCGCGTAAGCAGGAATGCCAAGCCCGTCGAATCGATAAAGCTAACAGCCTGACAGTTGATGACGACACGACGCACGCCGCGGCCAATCAAAGCATCCAACCGCCGACGCAACGCAGGCACCGTGGCGATGTCGATATCGCCTGGTGGCGTCAAAACCGCTATGTCATTCCACTCATTCATACGACCATGGTTCCCCAAAAAAGCCCACTCGATGCATTCGTTTCCCCAACCGTACGGATTCAGCCCGCCCAGCGTCGTCTATGAACGACCCCGTAAAAACTCAAGGGACACCAATGCAATGTCATCGTCCAGCGCCGATTCGGTAAATCGGTCAAGCTCGCCCAAGACCTTGCCGCAAATGCCCGACACGCCCTCCCCCGAAACAGAAAGCAGAAGGTCGCGCAAGCGCTGCTCGCCAAAGAACGCTCCGGTGCGGTCGCGGGCCTCAATCGTTCCATCCGTATACATGAAGAGCATGTCGCCGGGGGCGAACGTAAACACGCCTGTCTCGTACACCATGCTCTCAAAGGCACCGATTACGCCCGATTGGCATCCAAGCAGCTCGACCTCTCCCCCACGGGCCTCGCCGCCACCCAGCGGCATCGACTCTGGCCTGATGACCATGGTCGGAGGATGTCCCGCCGAACAATACGTTGCGCGTCCGGCTTTAAGGTCAATCTTGGCGATAAAGGCCGTCACGAACGTCTCGACCCTCGAAAAGCCCATGAGCATGCTGTTAAGGGAGCGTGCCATGCGGGCCGGTCCAGCGCCCTCCCAAGCATATGCCGTCAGGGCCGTCTTGACGAGCGCGGACATCGATGCGGCCTCAATGCCTTTGCCAGACACATCACCCAGAATCATGACGGCGCAGTCGTCGGGAAGACGGATGAGCGTATAGAAATCGCCGCCGACCAACGCCGAGTTCGTGGCCGACAGGTACACCGAATCGGTTGCGATACCCGGAACATCCCCCAGGGAATTTCTCATGCCAATCTGAAGGGTCTGAGCGATATGGCGCTCCTCGCGCTTTTGAGATTCGCCTTCGTAGATCAGTTCAAAGTCATGCGCCAAGTGCACCAAGTAGTCATATTCGAGGTCATCAATCGGCTCTTGGCTACCATCACGAAGCAGCAGCGCGCGCGTCGTCGGGCCCTTCGCAACAGAAGCAGGAACAATCGCGTCGTTACTGTGCTTGCCATCGCCCTTAGAGCGCGGACGCCCCGCCTCGATGCCGGCGTCGACGTAGAGACCCTGGCAAGGCAAGCCATGCGCCCTAAGCCAGCCTCCCATAGGCATCGATTCGTCAACGCGAGTTATACGGACGTGTTTAAGGTCCTCGGCACTCGTGCCGCCCAAAACAGATGCCTCAAAGCCATCAGGGCCAGCCCCCAGACGTGCTGCTGGCGCCGTCGTGGAAAAGAAAAGCTTCTCGGGATCGTCCGGCAAAGCAACGCGGCTGCCGCCTTCAAAATCTATGACGTAGGAATCCAGACTGGCGTCATACTCAATAGGGCAAAAATGGCAGTTGAGCATATTGCAGATCTCGGACGATACCGCCTGGGTAGCCGCGGCGGAATCGTCTAGAAAGGTAAACAACTCATCACGCAAGACATTGAGCGAGCGGCCAAGCTCGGCCGTGCGACGGGAGCGAAGGCTCGATGCCATGCCGACCAGCTGGATAGACAGGTAATCGCAAATGACCTCGAGCACATTAACGTCATAGGCGAGCGGTGCCTGGGGGCGTTTCCAACCAACTTCCAGCACGCCGAGGATCTGCGTACCGTAAAAAACGGGAAGACAGATCTCGCTGCGGTACGGAGGCATATCCTGCATGCGCAACAGGTGCTTTGAACGATTATCCAAGTCCATGAACATACCGGAGGCGGCCCTATCGCCCTCAAGGTCCTGTTGAATCGACAAGCGACAGGCACGCGACTCGCGAAGAACATACGTCGGAATGCCAGCGCCATACGGCAAAAACTCGGGCAGGTAGCTATCGTACAGCTCCTTGGAAACACCGCGTAGCTTAAAACCGCCGCTCTCAGAAAAATAGATAGCGGCACCCGAAGCATCGAGCGTTCCTACAAGCTGGTTCAAAACGGTATCAAGCAGGCTGGGCAACTCATCGGAGCCCACAGTGCTCATAATGACCGAGAGCGTGCCAGAGAGACGCTTGTTCGCCACTCTAAGCTCCGATAACGCACGCTTAAGTTGACGGTCGTGAGAATACTGTTCCTCGATACTGTGAAGCGCCACTAGGACACGTGTTGCGCGGCGCCCAAAGATGCGTGGAGGCGTTACGGAGCCCGCGCGAACCAAGACGGGGATAAAAGAGCCATCACTCAGCTTGAGCATCAGTTCGTTCTCTGAGCCATCAGTTTCAAATGGCAGACGATGTTCCGTCGCACGTTCAAAAGCGGACGAGTACAGGACGTCTTTAACGTCTCCACCGATGACATCGGCGCGTTCCTCGCACATCAAGCCAAGTAAGCGATTATTCACATGCAGAATGGTTCCGTCGAGTTCGCAGATGATGACAGCATCGCTCGTGATCTCGACTAGTTGGGCAACATCTGCCCACTCGTTGCGTTCAAGCGTTTCCATCGTGGACCCCACCGTCTATCGGTAACAAAAAAGCCTCCGAAGAGGCTTCTCAGATGCGATGGTGTCGGAGGCGGGACTTGAACCCGCATGACCAAAAAGCGGTCACTAGCACCTCAAGCTAGCGCGTCTGCCAATTCCGCCACTCCGACATGCTATGTTGTTGAGCCGCGGTTCGCTTTGTTAGACCCGCGCGTTCAACGAGGAAGATAATAACCTATGATTCGAGAACTGTGCAAGCACTTTTTTGAAAAAAGTTTACGAATTTGTAAAAGCGCAGGTAGATCTGTATGT
>NZ_QSRV01000064.1:292-539 GCF_003437235.1 Collinsella sp. TF07-1 | reverse complement strand
CTTTGCGTTATATAAGCTGACATTTGCCCTATCTGTTTCAGGAGTGCTCGGATTGTCTTTAGTCGAGGGCATCGTTGCCGTCCGCGGTGAGGTAGAGCCGATCTTCTTGCTTATGTCGCTTTCTGGTGGCGCTCAGTCGGCTCCAGGGTTCTGTCGTCACGTTTATCCGGACGGATCTTATGCTCCTTATTTCCAGTAAATCAGTTAAGGGGTATTGTTTCAATTAAATACACTCCGCCAGCGGGGG
>NZ_QSRV01000064.1:0-239 GCF_003437235.1 Collinsella sp. TF07-1 | reverse complement strand
CCCCCGCTGGTGTTTTATAGGTTTGTTAACGTTGTCCTTCTATTTATGACGGGCTAACTAGCAGAGACCGACGAGGGTATAAAGATGCTATGTCTACAGTGGACAGCAAGATTCCCGAGGTCATACGGTCTGTCCATGGTTTATGACCAAATGTGTGACTCTGAGCAACTCGGAGCCAGCTAATTAATTTGTGAACAAAATATGGAGTGCGCGATTCCCGCCCCCGGCGCCCCTCCGGT
>NZ_QSRV01000063.1:0-546 GCF_003437235.1 Collinsella sp. TF07-1 | reverse complement strand
CCGTATCCCACGCTCGCGTCCAGAAGCTCGAGCCCATGGCGCTTTTTCGCGGGGCCAGGCTGTTTGGGGGAACGTGTCGCAACGGCGCCGACCGCAAAAAGGACCGCGACGTATGCCAGGGCCACGGCAAGCATCGATGCGCTGCCCGAACCGGAGCCAATGAATTCTGTCGGGAAGCATCCTACGTAGCCCGTTGCCTCGATAGGCGAGAATACGGCCAGCGGCAGGAGCCCGAGCACGGCATTATGCTCCAGCGCCGAATCGGACAGCAACGGGAATGCCGGGGCCGCGACAAGCAGCGCTGAGGTAAGGGGGCCTGCGAGGACGCGCCTCGTTGCGGTCGATAGGACGGCGGAGCAAACGGATATCAAGGTTCCGCCCGCAAGCAGCGCGAGAAGCAGGGTCGTGAAGACGTTTCCCGCGGTCGTGGTGGTAAGCGCGCCGTCATGGAAGAAGGCGATCGGGTACCCAATTTGCCCGGAGCCGTTTAGGGCCAAGGCGTAAATGCCCCCGGGTGCGAGGCCGGCGAGGAGCATCGCGGTCCCC
>NZ_QSRV01000062.1:0-699 GCF_003437235.1 Collinsella sp. TF07-1 | reverse complement strand
CTCGTATGTATCGAGGTATTCCTGCTTGAGCGTCTGCGAGGACGACTTGATCTTTTCCACGAGCGTGCCGGCCTCGATGAAGTAGAACGAGTTGGTGAGGTCTGCCAGGTCGTCGAGCAGATGGCTTGAAATGAGCACGCTGCGTCCCCGCGCCACCTCGCTGCGCATCGCGTCGCAGGAGGTTTTCCGCTTTCCCGGATCGAGGCCGTTCAGCGGTTCATCGAGGATGAGGTACGGGCAATCGGTCGCTATCGCCATGGCAAGCTTTACCTGCTGCTTCATTCCCGTCGAGAGTTTACGGGTCGGCTTGTCGAGATATGGGGAGATTCCGAGGGAGTCGCAGAGCGAGTCGATGTCGGCGGCCGATTTCCACGCCTCCCTAACGAAAGCAAGGTGCTCGATGGCCGATAGCGTGGGATAGAGATCCGCGCCGCCCGAAGAGCTCAGGTAGACGAGTTCTGCAAATTCGGCTGATCGACGTTGGCAGATTCCGTCTGCCGCCAGGCTTCCCGAGCGGATGCGGGTGGGAAATTGGCCCGACAGCGCTTCAAGAAGGGTGGTTTTCCCCGAGCCGTTGGGAGCAACGAGGCCCGCCGCCGTTCCCGGGCTCAGGAAAAGCGACCCGATTGAAAGTATCGTCGTGCTTCCGTATCCCACGCTCGCGTCCAGAAGCTCGAGCCCATGGCGCTTTTTCGCGGG
>NZ_QSRV01000061.1:401-714 GCF_003437235.1 Collinsella sp. TF07-1 | reverse complement strand
AGACGCCGACGAGCCCGCCGCGGCAGCCAGGCTGGAGGCGATAAGGGACTGCCTGCGCCGGGGGCTGTCGCCCGAGCAGATGGCGGCGCGCAACGGCGGCCCGGTGGACCTGTCGCCGTCGACCATCTACCGCTGGGTCTCGGCGGGCTACGACGGCATGACCAACATGGAGCTCAGGCGCAAGGTCGGCTACAGGCCGAGGAAGCGCGCCGCGCGCCGGGCGGCGACCCGCCACTCCGCCCGCAGGTCACATGCCGCGTTCCTCGCCCTCGGGGAGGACGCGTGCGCCGCGGCCTGGGAGATGGACACCGTC
>NZ_QSRV01000061.1:0-391 GCF_003437235.1 Collinsella sp. TF07-1 | reverse complement strand
TGCGCCGCGGCCTGGGAGATGGACACCGTCGAGGGGGCCCGGGAGGACAGCGCCTGCCTGCTCACGCTGCTGCACCGCCCCAGCAGGCTCCAGCTCGCGCTGCCGCTGGAGGAGAAGACCGCCGGGTGCGTCGCGGGCGCCCTGGAGGGCGTCCGGGCGGTCCTCGGCGCCGACGGGACGCGCCGCGTGTTCCGCGCCGTGCTCACCGACAACGGCCCCGAGTTCTCCGACGAGGTCGCGATCGCGGCGCTGCTCGGCGAGGGGCGGGGCGAGACGAGGCTGTTCTACTGCGACCCCCGGCGCAGCGACCAGAAGGGCGCCTGCGAGCGCAACCACGTCGAGATCAGGAAGCTGCTGCCCAAGGGCCGCGGCCTCAGGTTCGACCGGCTCG
>NZ_QSRV01000060.1:0-778 GCF_003437235.1 Collinsella sp. TF07-1 | reverse complement strand
AATGTACTGTCGACTTCTTCTCAAACTGATCCTAAGAGACAAGGCCGCATGGATTTGTACGCTCGTTCTCGCTGCAGCCTTTTCCGTCCCCATTGCGTTCAATTCACCCATCTACGGGCCCTTCTTTATGAAGCAGGGCATGCAGAGCTTTGTCGACGCATTCAATACGCGCGCGCCCCAGGCCAACGGCATAGACCTATCTCCAGAGCAGCAAGCTGACGCGGAGCTTGCAAGATACGCGAACGCCGCCCTTGCCGCTCAAACCGACGCCGCCTTTCTCGATTCTGCCGAGAGCTACTACGCGCTCATGGGCGAAGGCTTCCAATCCGGGTCCATCGTGGGAGACCGAGAGACCAATGACGCAGACCTCGCGTATTGCCGTGCCCTGAGCAGCTCCGGCATCACGGATATCCCAGCCTCCGCAAACGACCTGCCATTCCTTTCCTTCCTGCCTTACGCCATTGCCACGGCGCCGTCTTTCCTTCCCTTCATCCCCTTCCTTCTCTCGTCGATACTCGTGCTCGGCGCCACAAGGCCTGCGACCCTGGCGGCGAAGGCGCCCGCGCCCAAATTCCGGCGCCTTATCCAGATCGTGTTTTCGATAATCGTCGCGGGGACCGCGATGCTCCTCGCCGGCCTCGCACCCGGGGGCATTTACGCCTTGGTCCTAAACGGCTTCGGGCAAATTGGGTACCCGATCGCCTTCTTCCATGACGGCGCGCTTGCCACCACGACCGCGGGAAACGTCTTCACGACCCTGCTTCTCGCGCTGCTTGCG
>NZ_QSRV01000006.1:114297-125341 GCF_003437235.1 Collinsella sp. TF07-1 | reverse complement strand
TGGTTAGATTTTGGTCAGTTGGCGTAAGGGTGGAAGGCCAAAAGATTGTTGGCGAAAAAAGCTCAGAGAAAGTGCTGGTAGGGGAGTTGTTGAGGTTTTCGACAGCTTTTGTCAACAAGAAACTTTGCGGCTATTGCTACGGATTGCGTTGTCGCGGTCATGGCGGTGCGGGATGCTGGGCGTAAGCGTCGAATGCTCCGATTTTGGAGGCCAGCATGGATTTGTTTCTTGAGACTCCGCAGCAACAAGCTGAGCGCATGCTGCGTCAGCAGCAACGACTCATGGAGATGCAAATGCAAGGGGCGGCAGTCCAGCCCTTTGCGCAAAATGTCGTGCCCGCTGCTGTACCTGCAGCTGTGCCCGGGTGTGAATCGGCACCAGAGGCCTATTCCGTACAGCAAGATTCATATGCGCAGGAGCTCGCGTTCGACAAGCGTCGTGCGCGTCGTCGCCGCGTGGGCCAGCGCCTGCGCACCTTGGCGATGATCATGCTCATCCCGCTGGGGCTTGCGGCCATCTTTCTGGCGTCGTATGCCCTCACGTGCATCCTCAACGGCGCATCGCCCAACGAGGTGCTCCAGCATCTAGCGGCCCTAGGCCAGCGCTTAGGTGACGTCATAACAACCATCCGCGCCGGCTGGGAGAGTTAGCGTTTGTCACATTAGGACTTCTAGGGTGTAGGGATTCTCGCCACGAGTAGGATTCTTGCATCCTGTGGGTCCTGTCGTGCGACTGAATAGTATTATTGAAGATGAATAATAATAAGGGATACAGGTAATACAAAAAGGAGGTGCTCGGTTGAATCTGACTTTTGAGGGATTTTTGAAAGGCTATTGCCGAGAGCTGTCCGGACAGCAGTCGCTGAGTTTTAGGAAGCTTGTAAAGCAGGCAACAACGGTTGAGCCGCGTGTGGCGGAGCCTCTGTTTTTGCTCGCTTTGGCGCAGGGTAAGGCCGAATACGTTCTGGGTTTATCCGAGGGCTCGTGGATGGAAGAGGGCTATCGAGGTGTTTTGTCTCTGTATGGCCAAGCGAGTAGCCTGGCATCTCTATGCTCCGAGGATAAGCTCCCCAATCGTTACGCCAACGTTTGGCGTGCGTATAGAGGGGTGAAAGAAAAGCCAGCGGCCGACAGAAGGGTGAACGCCCTGATGAGAAAGAGAACACTTAAAGCATTGGAGGAATCGGGTGTAACGCGCTACGGTCTCTGCCGCGATTTGAATCTGAATAAGGGAAACGTGTACGCATACTTAGCCGGTGATGACTCGAAGGTGAGCAGGAAGACAGCGCGTCGCATTATGGAATATGCGGAGGAGAGAAGCACCCAAGAAGGGGCCGGGCGCCCGGTGCGTGTGGCAGGGTAAGATTGATCGCGGTTTTGATTGGTGCTCGATTGGGTTTGTTGGGCGGAGTTTATGTCTGCTATTGATATTGTGCTTGTTGTGATCGCCTTGGTGGCGGTGGGGGTTGCTGTGGCTTGCGCCCTCCAGCTCAAGAGCCTGCGTGCCGAGTTGCGGGAGCGTGGCGACAGTAGCGCGGAAACGCTGGCAGCGCTCGAGCAGGCTAACAGCACGCTCGACACCCTGAACGTCGCGTTGGCCGAAACCCGCCGCACGGCCAATGCCATCGCGCAGCAGCAGACCACCGACGCCGCCGTAGAGCAGCAGCGCTACCTGACCATTGCGCGCGAGTTCTCGCAGGCGGGTGACCGTATGGATGACCTGCGCCGCGAGACGGCCCAACAGCTTGGCGCCAACCGCGAAGGCATCGAGCACCGCCTGGACAAGGTGCGCGAGACGGTCGATGCCCAGTTGGGCGCCATCCGCAAAGACAACAACGTGCAGCTCGATCAGATGCGTGCGACGGTGGACGAGAAGCTCTCCCGTACGCTCAACGATCGCCTGTCGGCATCGTTTAAGCAGGTGAGCGACCAGCTCGAGGCCGTGTATAAGGGCCTGGGCGATATGCAATCTATCGCCACCGGCGTGGGCGACCTTAAGCGCGTGCTGGGCAACGTCAAAGCGCGTGGCATTTTGGGCGAGGTGCAGCTGGGCGCGATCCTGGCGGACATCCTCACGCCCGACCAGTATCTGGAAAACGTCGCCACCAAGCCCGGCGCCTCGGAACGCGTTGAGTTTGCCGTCAAGCTGCCGGTGGACGAGGGCGACCCCGTGCTGTTGCCGATTGACTCCAAGTTTCCGGGCGACGCGTACGAGCACCTGCTCGACGCGCAGGAGTCGGGCGACGCGGAGGCCGTTGCCGCTGCGCGCAAGGCGCTCGATATGATGGTGAAGCGCGAGGCAAAAGACATCTGCGAAAAGTACCTGAGCGTACCCGCGACCACCAACTTTGGCATTATGTTCGTGCCGTTTGAGGGCCTGTATGCCGAGGTCGTCAGTCGCCCCGGGCTTATTGAGACCCTGGGCCGCGACTATCACGTCAACGTTGCCGGCCCCAGCACCATGGCCGCCATTCTCAACAGCCTGCAGATGAGCTACCAGACGTTTAGGCTGCAAAAACGTACCGACGACGTACTGCGCGTGCTCTCCGCCGTCAAGGCCGAGCTGCCGCGTTATCAGGCGGCGCTGCGCCGCGCCCAGCAGCAGATCGAGACCGCGGGCAAAACGGTCGAGGGCATCATTACCACGCGCACCAACGTCATGGAGCGCAAACTCAAGGACATCGACGCGCTGGAAGACGCGCGGGAGGCCGACGCGATTTTGGGCTTGGAGTCCGCAGACCTGCCCGCAGACCAAAAAGACGAGGACTAGCTGCATCTGACGGCGGGGCGCCTGCGCAAGCACGGCGCGGGCGCTTTTCGCATCGCGCTTGCCTGAAGTGCGCTTCAATGTGCAACAATGGCGTTTCGCCCTATCAGATGCGAAAGGAAGCCCATGTCTCAGAGAAGCACCAGCCCGCTCAGCCGCTCCACCGTGCGCCGCACGTTGCAGCGGTTTTGGGGTGTCACGCGCACGCAGCCGCTGATTGTCTTTCTCTCGGTGCTCTCGTCGGCGGGCTACATCTTTTTGCTGACGTTTGCCAATACCTATGTGATGGCCCTCATTGTCGACCGCATTCAAGCCGGTCCCGTGGCGGGTGACCAGGTGTTTGAGGTCTTCGGCCCCTATATCCTGGCGCTCGTGCTCGTTAACCTGGTGGGTCAAATCCTCTCCAAGCTGCAGGACTACACCGTCTACAAGCTCGAGATTGCGGGCAACTATCACCTGGCGCGTCTGTGCTTCGACACGCTCTCCAACCAATCCATGACATTCCATACCAGCCGCTTTGGCGGATCGCTTGTGAGCCAGACAAGCCGTTTTATGAGCGGCTATACGGGCTTGGTCGACGTGACGGTGTATTCGCTCATCCCCACCATCACCTCGGTCATCTGCACCGTGGCCGCACTCGCTCCGGTGGTGCCCACATTTACCGTGATCCTGGTGGGCATCATGGTCGTCTACATTGCGTTTGTCTGGCTTATGTACAAGCGCATCATGCCACTTTCGGCCGCGACGTCCGCCGCGCAGAATAAGCTCTCGGGTGTGCTGTCCGATGCGGTAACGAACATCTTGGCCGTCAAGACCTGCGGGCGAGAGGACTTTGAACGCGATCTGTTCGATGCCGCCGACCGTGCCGCGCGCGATGCCGAAACGGTATCGATGCACGCCATGATGCAGCGCAACTTTACGACCTCGGGCCTTATCGTCATCACCATGGCCGTGGTGAGTGTGTTCGTGGCGGGCGGCAACGCGTGGTTTGGCATCTCGGCCGGCTCGCTCGTCATGATCTTTACCTACACCTATAACCTCACCATGCGTCTGAACTACGTGAGCTCCATGATGCAGCGTATTAACCGCGCTTTGGGCGATGCGGCAGAGATGACGCGCGTGCTGGACGAGCCGCGTCTGGTGGCAGACGACGAGAACGCCCCCGAGCTCAAGGTGCGCGAGGGCGCAATTGATTTTGAGCACTTGAGCTTTGCGTACCGTGACGCCGCGGCGGGCGATAGCGTGTTCGACGACCTGACGCTCCATGTGCCGGCGGGCCAGCGCGTGGGCCTGGTGGGTAAATCGGGCTCGGGCAAGACGACGCTCACCAAGCTGCTGCTGCGCCTGGACGATGTTCAGGGCGGCCGCGTACTCGTGGACGGTCAGGATGTCTCGCGCTGCACACAGCAGAGCCTGCGCCGCCAGGTTGCCTACGTGCCGCAGGAGGCGCTGCTGTTCCATCGCTCCATTCGCGAGAATATCGCCTACGGCCGCCCCGACGCAACCGACGAGCAGATTCGCGAGGCCGCGCGCCTGGCCAATGCGACCGAGTTTATCGACCGCCTGCCCAACGGCTTTGACACCATGGTGGGCGAGCGCGGCGTCAAGCTTTCGGGCGGCCAACGTCAGCGCGTGGCCATCGCCCGCGCTATCCTGACCGACGCGCCGATCCTGGTGCTCGACGAGGCGACGTCTGCCCTCGACAGCGAGTCCGAGGCGCTGGTGCAGGAGGCGCTCGAGAACCTGATGCGCGGTCGCACCTCCATTGTGGTGGCGCATCGCCTGTCCACCGTGGCGGCGCTCGATCGCATCGTGGTGCTGGCGGACGGCGAGATTGTCGAGGACGGTACGCATGCGCAGCTTGTCGAGGCAGGCGGCGAGTATGCGAGCCTGTGGGGCCGCCAGACCGGCGCATTTTTGGAGGCTTAAGGCCCCCGTACGTGGGACAATCGTTTCCGTGAAGTTATGTTTCTGCCGAGCCGAGGAGTCGTTATGCCACGCGAGACCAATGCCGCCAAACGCGAGCGCGCCGTTGAGGTGTGCGAGCGCCTCAACCGTCGCTATGGCCCGGTTGAGTGCTTTTTGGACCACGAGAATCCCTTTAGGCTGCTCATCGCGGTGCTGCTCTCGGCGCAGACGACCGATGCACAGGTCAACAAGGTGACGCCGCGGCTGTTTGCCCAGTGGCCCACGCCCGAGGCCATGGCGGGGGCGAGCGTGGCCGATGTGGCCGACACCATTAAGTCACTCGGCTTTTATAAGAGCAAGGCCAAGCACGCCGTGGAGGCCGCGCAGATGATCGTTGCCGATTACGGCGGCGAGGTGCCGGCCGACATGAAGGAGCTCGTCAAGCTACCGGGTGTGGGGCGCAAAACGGCGAACATCGTGCTCAACGTGGGGTTTGGCATTGTCGAGGGCATCGCGGTCGATACGCACGTCAACCGCATCGCGCACCGCCTGATGCTGAGCCCCAAGACGCATGCCAAAGAGCCGCTCAAGACCGAGCAAGATCTGCTCAAGATTTTGCCGCACGAGTATTGGGAGTCGGTCAACCACCAGTGGATCACCTTTGGCCGCGAGATCTGCGACGCTCGCAAACCTAAGTGCGACGAGTGCCCGCTGGCAGATTTGTGCCCCAGCGTGCGCGTAGCGGGGTAGGGCGGAACGCATCTTCGTCTGGCGTTTTTTGCGGGGCTGGGTTTGCCCTTGAGCCGGAGTCCTCTCCATGCGCTACCATGACAGACAATGTATTTGACGTACGACCCGCCGAGCTTGCCCCGGCGGGCTTTTGGCGTTGCGATGCCGGAGGAACAGCATGCTCATTCACCGTATAGCCGCGCAGCTCTACACTGCCGAGGCGCTGCAGACCGTCGAGGCCGGACTCGATGCCGGCGAGGACGTGACGCTGGCCGTGTCGCAGTCGGGCCGCACGCTTATGGCGGCCGCCCAGTTTGCGCGCCGTCCGCGCCCGACGGTCTACATTGTGAGTGGCGAGGATGCGGCCGATCGCGCCGCGCGCAGCCTTGCCGCCTACGTGGGCCTGGCGCACGTGTGCCGTTTTCCCGAGCGCAAGGACTATCCGTGGCGCGAGCAGGCGCCCGACGATGCCGTGGTGGCGCAGCGCTGCGAGGCTCTGGGGCGCATCGTGCGCGGGGACAACTGCATCATGGTTGCCTCGGCCCGCGCGCTGCTGCGCTGCGTGCCGCCGGTCGAGAGCCACTACTGGGAGTCCACGACCTTTGCGGTGGGCGAGGAGATTCCTTTTGACGAGGTGCCGCATCGCCTGGTGGGCATGGGCTACACCAATGCCGGCGCCGCTGATGCGCCCGGTCTGTTCCGCATTCACGGCGACACCGTCGAGGTGTTCCCCGCACAAGAGAAAGCGCCCGTGCGCATTGAGTTCTTTGGCGACGAGATTGACCGCATCCGCCGCATGGTGAGCTCAACGGGGCAGACCATCGGCAACGAGGACAGTATCGAGATCTTCCCGTGCCGCGAGCTGGCGCTTACCGACGAGGCGGTCCACAACATGCATGTGGCGCTCTATCGCGCCAGCCAGGACGACAGCAAACTGGCGGCGCTGCTCGAGATGGTGGATGCGCGCATCGTCACGCCCGAGCTCGACCGCTTTTTGCCGGTGATGTACGGCCAGACCGTGAGCCCGCTGACACACGTGAGCGGCAAGGCGCTCGTGGTCCTGTCCGAGCCGCGCTCGCTGTTCGACGACTGTCTGCGCGCCTACGAGGATATCGAGGCGCGTGCCGGCGAGGCAGGGATTGACCGCCTGGATGGTCTGTACGTGCGTGCCCAACAGCTCGATTTTGGTGCCCAGCAGCGCCTGAACTATGTGAGCCTCATCCGTGCCGGTGGTGCGGTGACGGCCGAGCTCAAGATTGAGCAGCCGGCCATTGCGGGCTCGGACAATCGCTTTATGACGCGTATCCAGGAGGTCGTGGGCAAGCGCTATGCCTGCGTGTTTGCCATCCCCGACCGCGGTGCGCGCGAGTCGATGGAGCTCACCTTTGGCGACGAGGGCATAACCTTTGAGGAGTCACTGACGGCCGCGCCCGAAAACGCCGGTGTTATCGGTGACCGTGTACGCGTGGCGGCGGATTCTGCCGACCGTGCCGCCCGCCAGGAGGCCCATGCTTCCATTCGCGAGCGCAAGGCCGACGCGCTTAACGCCCGCTCGCTCGAGGCGGGTGCCGCCCAGGCTGCCGCCGGTGTCGCCGTGCCCACCATCTCGCGCGGACGCGTGACCTTTGTCGATGCCGCTCTGCCGCAGGGCGTGGTGGTGCCCGATGCCAACCTGGCCGTGTTCTCGATCGCCGACCTCAACGCCCGCATGGATGCCAATCGCGCGCGCAGCCGCCGCAAGGTTGACATTACGCAGATCACCTTCCCGTTTAAGCCGGGCGACTACGTGGTGCACGCAACGCATGGCATCGCGCTCTTTAGCGAGATCGCGCGCCAGGAAGTGGGCGGCAAGGAACGCGACTACTTTTTGCTGGAATATGCCGACGGCGACAAGCTCTACGTGCCGCTCGAGCAGGTCGACCGCATCACGCGCTATGTTGGCCCCGACGGCGACAAGCCGCGCCTGACCAGGCTCAACACCGCCGACTGGACACGTGCCACCAACAAGGCGCGCAAGAACGCCAAAAAGCTGGCGTTTGACCTGGTCGATTTGTATACGCGTCGCTCGTCGATTACCGGTATCGCCTGCCCGCCCGATACGCCCGAGCAGATCGAGATGGAGGAGAGCTTCCCCTACGACGAGACGCGCGACCAGCTGGAGGCTATCGCCGACATCAAGGCTGACATGGAGGCGCCCAAGCCCATGGACCGCCTGCTCTGCGGCGACGTGGGCTTCGGCAAGACCGAGGTCGCCCTGCGCGCGGCCTTTAAGTGCGTGGACTCCGGCCGCCAGGTCATGGTGCTCTGCCCCACGACCATTCTGGCCCAGCAGCACTACGAGACGTTCTTTGAACGCTTTGCCCCGTTTGGCCTTGAGGTCGAGGTTCTCAGCCGCTTCCGTACGCCGGCGCAGCAAAAGCGCGCACTCAAGGCGTTTGCCGAGGGCGCGATTGACGTGCTTATCGGCACGCACCGCCTGCTTTCGGCCGATGTGAACCCCAAGAACCTGGGCCTGGTGATCATCGACGAGGAGCAGCGTTTTGGCGTGCAGCACAAGGAGCAGCTCAAAAACCTGCGCGAGCAAATCGACGTGCTCACGCTCTCGGCAACGCCTATTCCGCGAACCATGCAGATGGCCACGAGCGGCGTGCGCGACATGAGCCTGATCACCACGCCGCCGACCGGGCGTCGTCCCGTCATTGTGCACGTGGGGGAGTACGACCCCGACGTGGTGAGTGCGGCGATTCGTCTGGAGGTGGGCCGCGGCGGACAGGTGTATTACGTGTCCAATCGCGTCAAGACTATCGACGACGCCGTGGCGCGCGTGCACGAGGCCGCGCCCGAGGCGCGCGTGGGCGTGGCGCACGGCAAGATGAGCCCGCGCGAGGTCGAGGACGTGATGATCGAGTTCGCGACCAAAAAGATCGACGTGCTCATCGCCACGACCATCGTGGAGAGCGGCATCGACAACGCGACCGCCAACACACTGATCATCGAAGACTCGCAGCGTCTGGGTCTGGCACAGCTTTACCAGCTTAAGGGCCGCGTGGGCCGCTCGGCCACGCAGGCCTACGCGTACTTTATGTTCCCGGGCGAGCTACCACTCACCGAGGAGGCGACAGCGCGCCTGACCGCACTTTCCGAGTTCCAGGACCTGGGCAGCGGCATGCGCATCGCCATGCGCGACCTGGAGATCCGTGGTGCCGGCTCGCTTATGGGCGCCGAGCAGCACGGCAACCTGTCGAGCGTGGGCTTTGACCTGTTTACGCAGATGCTGGGCCAGGCGGTAGCCGAGGCGCGCGGCGATGACGATGCCGGCGTGGAGGCGGCAAGCGTGGGCATTAACCTGCCGGCCGACTACTTCTTGTCCGAGGAGTACCTGCCGGCGGTGGATCAGCGCGTGCTCGTGTACCGCAGGCTCGCAGCGGCCGAGGACCTGGAGAGCATCGATGAGGTGCAGGAAGAGACCGAGGCCGCGCATGGCGAGCTGCCGTTGGCAGGACTCAACCTGTTCAATCGCGCACGAATCCGCATTCGCGGCGAGCGCCTGGGGCTCGAGAGCGTCACGCTCAGCGGCGGTCGCATCACGTTTTTGGGCGTCGACGTGCCCAAGAAGGTGGCCTTTGAGCTAAAGACCCGCTATGGCGCGGTGAGCTTCCCCAAGAGCCGCAAACTGTCGGTGCCCTACAAGGCGGGCGCCGGCGCGGGCAGCGGCCTGGGTCGCGGTCTCGACGCCAACGACGGTACCGGCCCCGTGGCCGCGGCACTCATGCTGTTGCAGCAGTTGGGTGCGAGCGACGACGACTAACGGGTCGACGCTGCAAACGCCCCATTTGGGCACTCTGGTTCCATCGAAAGGAAAGCATGTTCGGATACATCTATAAGAAAGACGTCGCCATTATCGCGGTTGTCCTGTGTCTTTGTCTGGGCGTGGGCAGTTTCTTCGACTATCAGATTTCGAGCGCGCTGTTCAACATCGGCAGCATGTACGGTCGCTTTGTCGAGGCGGCCGGCGAGCTGCCGTTCGAGCTGACGGCGAGCATCGCAGGCGTTATGCTCGTGCGCTCGGCACGCCCCGATTCCAGGGGGAGCAAATGGCTCGCTGCGCTGGGCGTTTTGATCAACGTGGGTCTGGTCGGCTACGAGATTATCGGATCGCTGCGCGTCGGCGGCAAGCTCATCGCGTTTCAGCTGGTGCTGACGTTTGTGCTGGTCATTGCGGTTAACGTTATTGCCTATCGCCTTACGCGCGACACCGCGCCCGACGAGCTCACGCGCTGGGCGTTGATGGTACTTGCCGTGTGGGTCGCTCAGGCCATTATCCTCAACGTGATCGTCAAGCCGCTGTGGTCGCGCCCGCGCATGCGCGTGATCGAGGTCACGCCGGGGCTCAATTTTCAGCCGTGGTGGGTAATCGGCAATCCCGACAAGTGGACCTATATCGCCGCCGGCGTGATCAAGGACGGGTTCAAGTCGTTCGCGAGCGGGCACACCGCGCATGCGGCGATCGGCCTTATGCTCGCCGGGCTTCCCGCGGCAGCCTTTAAGGAAAAACCTTCGCGTCGCCGCGTGATCTTTTGGGCGGCGGCTGTGGTCGCGGCGCTCGTCGCCTTTGGTCGCATCGTGATCGGCGCGCACTTTTTGAGTGACGTGAGCTGCGGCTTTGCCCTGGTGCTGGCGCTTGAGTGCCTTGCCGCGCGCATTGCCTATCCGGGCGGCGTACAATAGCCCCATCTGAATCATCGGGCTCGTGCCCGGCTAGAGAGGATTATCATGCTCGCGTTCAACAATGACTATTCCCACGGCGCACATCCGGCAGTGCTGCAGGCGCTCGTCGACACCAATATGGAGCCGCAGCCCGGCTACGGTACCGATGCACACACCGAGCGTGCCAAGCAGCTTATCCGTGAGGCCTGCCAGGCTCCTGATGCCGATGTATTTTTCCTGGTGGGCGGCACACAGGCCAACGCGACGGTGATTGACATGCTGCTTGCGCCCTACGAGGGCGTTGTTGCCGCCGAGACCGGCCATGTCGCCTGCCACGAGGCGGGTGCCATCGAGTTTGGCGGCCACAAGGTGCTCACCATCCCCGGCTACGAGGGCAAGATGCATGCCGAGGATCTCGAGAACTATATCCAGGTGTTCTACGAAAACGAGAGCTACGAACACACGGTGTTTCCGGGCGCCGTGTATGTGAGCATGTCGACCGAGTACGGCACGCTGTACTCCAAGGCCGAGCTCGCGGCGATTCATGCGGTGTGCCAGAAGCGCCAGATTCCGCTGTTTGTGGATGGTGCGCGCTTGGCCTATGCGCTGGCGGCCGATGGGTGCGACATTACCCTGCCCGAGCTGGCGCAGCTGTGCGACGTGTTCTACATCGGTGGCACCAAGTGCGGCGCTCTGTGCGGCGAGGCCGTGGTGTTTTGCGGCATGCACGCTCCGGCGCATCCCATTCCGCGTATTAAGCAGCATGGCGCACTGCTCGCCAAAGGCCGCCTGACGGGTGTGCAGTTTGAGGCGCTCTTTACCGACGGCCTGTATTTTGAGATCGGTCGCCAGGCGATCGAGACCGCGCAGGCGCTGCGTCGTGTGTTGCACGGGCGCGGTTACCAGTTCTTCTTGGAGACGCCCACCAACCAGC